>DASZUY010000055.1:0-33615 GCA_035547495.1 Parafilimonas sp.
TCTGAACACGAAAATCTGCATCCTGCGAAAAGTATGGATACACTGCATTGAAAAGTGTAAGCTTAGATGTTATGTTTCCATACATCCATCGCCGGCTAAAACTATCAATATAAATTCTTTCGCCGGTTGATTTTAAATGCTGGTATAAATGCGATTGATTATAACCAAAACCTGCATTGGGCAAATAGATAAAGCTTGATGTATTCCAGTTATAAGCGCCGCTTGTTGGTACAGGTGCAACACGCCAGTAATAAACCGTGCTGTCAGTAAACGATAGCGTTGAATTAAATTCAATAACACCGCCAACAGAAGCAATATTTTGCGAAGTTTTTAATGGTGAATTAAACAACTCTGTTGTATCCATTTCCATTACATAAGAACGCATAGGTAGAACAGGATTTGCAGTAGATGCATACAACTTTATGTTCTGTTTATTAACAATAGAAAAGTTGTATGGATACACCGGCGTAAGTTCATCTTCATAAATAAAAAAGTTTGTAGTAACGGTATTATTTAATTCGCTCGATTCTGTGTATTCATTATCGTTATCAATTGTAACGGTTAAACTGTTTTGTCCTTTATCGCGGCTTGCAACAATGGGAATTGTTAGTTCAACAGAATCTTCATAACGAACAGATTTTATTTTTTGCGAGAACAAAACTGCCGTTGAGCCATCAGGAAATTTACGCTGAATTAAAACAGAAACGGAATCGCCTGTTGCTTTACCCAAATTATAGAAATAGCATTTTATTTTAAAGTTGTTATCTGCAACAGAAACAAATGTTGGATTGGTAATTACATTTTGCGCTTCAATATCAAAATCAGGCAAAGCACTTGCATTTATTTTTAATGCAGGATCACCATGCAAAACGTTTTCTTCTGCGTGCAGGGTTGCGGTAAGATCTGTACCGCTGCCAAACAAAGTAGTTAATGCATCTTTTATATTATAAGAAACAGGTGCATTATATTTTGTGCGTACAAACGAATTATAAAATGCCCTGTTGTAAACATCAAGATAACTTTCAACGCCAAAATGCGTACTCGCAATATATGCAACACTGCCGCGGCCTTGCGCAAGCACCCATGCTTCAGATAAAGAATTAAATGTGCTGAAGCGTGCAGTATCAAAAGAAAAAATATCACCCGCATCGCAGCCATTCACAATAAACACAGGATATTTTCCCTGGTTATCATAATCCTGCGGTTTACTTAAATTATAATCAAGAATGGATGCAGATGAATGACCGAAATAATTCAGCAGGCTAATTCCATTACTAAACAGTTGAGTCATCAAAGCATCCAAAACATTCACGCCAATTGTGCTCGTTGTTTTATTAAATGTATAAACGTTCGCTCCGAATAATGTGTCTTCTGCAATTGTTGCATAGTTGTTCATCTCCGAAGAAAGTGAAGCGTTTAAACCTGCATCATCAGCACCTACAACATTCACCATCGTTTTCATCCACGCTTTGTCGGCAATTGTTTCTGTTGCATTTTGCTGCGCAGATTCATATTCTTTTATTTTATCAAGATAATTCTGCACTTCTGTTTGTGTTACTGCAGATAATCTGCCAATTGGCGTTGCAGGAATTGGGTTCAAATCGTTTGAGGCAAGTAGATTATCTGATGCAGGCCAGCCGAATGTTGGAACCAAACAAATTTTTTGATAGTAAGATGAATTCTCATTCATTCTTGCATCGTTATACGTAACGGCTTTGCCAATTAAAAAAGCAAATTTTGGTGCTGATGAAAAAGTATTTCGTGCATAACGCAAAAAGTTTTTTACAGCAAGCGGATGTTGTTTGATGCCGTAAGCAAATTCATCAATCAAATCATCTATATCATAAATTTTTGTTTTGAAAGAGCCGCCTGCTGCACTTGCACGATAGGATGCATAAGATTGCACAGGTCCGCTGTTGCTGCTTCCGATAAGAATTTTATTTGAGATGATAAGATAATCGCTCTGGTTAGTGCTTGCCGAATAATTCGGAAAATTCCTTGTTGAGAAAGTATTTATGGTTTGAATATTACCTGCATCTTCACTTACCAACACTAAATTTCTATCCGACGCTGATGGCGGTAGAACAAATTGCAGGATGCCCGCAATACTTGTATTTGCTGCATAACGTTTGTTATTGGTAAGATCATACAACATTGCATTGTTGCTGCTGAAGTTTGATATCTTTAAATACTTGCTTTGCGCACTTGCCGGTAATAAAAAAGAAAAATTTTGCGCACCACCAAAATTAAATTGTCGCGCATAACTCAAATCAATAAAGCCTGCAACTATGCGATCTGAAGTTTGTGCATTATTATCTATAATAGAAAAATTTGTGCTTGATGTGTTTAGCAATGCGGCATTTACATTACCGCTTAACACCGCCGCATTCATTGATGTAAGCGAATTTGATATTACCTGCGAGCCATTAACATTCACATTAATTATTCTGTTGTTTCCATTTACAACAGAATTACCCGCAATAGCTACATTTAATTGCGGCGTAACTGAAGCGCCACTTGCAGCATATAAATTACCGGCGTTAACTGTTAAGTTTCCGCCAGGGCTAAACTCATTACTGCTCCACCACTCTCCTATGTCGTACGTAGATGAATAAACATTTGTACCATAATAAACCGCACGACCGCGATTGATCATGTTTTGAAAATCGTACCGATAGTGATAAATAAAATACGGTTCAGGTGTTAATGTGCCTGTAACATTATTTGCATCATCGACTATTCTTAAATTGTTTCCTGCGTTTGTTGTAAGAAAATAAGAAGCCGTATCTGTTTCTAAACTTAGATCTGTTGAAAGCTGGTTGTTTGGATCTTTATAAAGATTTCTATCAGGCAGTCCGTCATTCTTTTGGCCCCAAAATTCTATGTATCCATTTCCAATATATAGCGCCACTTCTTTTCCGTTGCGCCATAATTGAAATTGATCTGTTGATATACTTTGCAGTGCAGCAGGTAAGCTTGCTGTATTAATTCTGTATAAGCCGGTACTTCCAACTTTAAATTTGTAATAGGTTTTAGAATAATCTATCCATTCATTGTAATACTGCTGCGCAATGGTATGGCAGCAAATAATACAGGTGAATAATATGAACAGATATTTTCTCATGGAACCGGATAATTACCTTTTACTTTTTTCGGTTTTTCAGGTCTTTGTAATTCAGGGAATGAACCTTTGTGTGTTTTCTCTTTTCCTTTTGGAACAAGATCGATGTACAAAGAAAAAACATTTGTGTATAAAGGATTGCTTTGGTTAGCGAGATTGGTGAATGCATAATCAATCGCCACATTACCCACTTTAAATCCTGCGCCTAAAGATGGCTGATAGATCCAAACACGTTTTTGATTTAAAGTATCACCATCAGCCAAAGCTCTTTGAAAATTTGAAACACCCGCTCTTATAAAAACGGTATTGGCAATATTTACTTCCATGCCGAATTTAGGATCGATACTGATGGGATCAGAGCTAATAAGCGTGTTTCTTTGTCCATCAAACGTTACATCAAAATCTGCTTCGGCAAGTAAGTGCAGTTTATCTGTAAACCTGAAATTATAACCAATGGCAGGCACTAACGTTGGTGCAGTTAGCTCTGTTGATTTTACAGGAATATCATTGTTCGTTAAATACAACACTTGTTTTTCTGCATCTGTAAAAGAAAAACTCCATGCATTAAAAGTTGTTGTTACATCTCTTGCACTTACGCCAAAACGCAAGCCGGCACTTCGATATAAAAATCCTGCATCAAACCCAAAACCCCATGCTTTCGCAAAGCTTCCAACATTACGATAAATAATTTTTGTATTAGCGCCCCAGCTTATTGCTCTTGTATCATTATCATTTATTACCTGCGCATAGCTCATCAAAAAAGCATAATCAGCAGAAGAAAAACTTTGAATGTTATTATAATCGAGCGAACCATCAGGCTGCACCAAAAACAAAGTGTTGGGAATATCATCAACGCCGAATCTTAACAAAGAAAAGCCTAAGGTTTTATAACCGCCGCTCATAGGGATTGCAGTAGACAAATAATCATACTTTCCAATACCGGCAAAATATTCCGCATGCATTAATGAAACAGATGGATTATCTATCACATTTACCAAACCTGCAGGATTCCAATAACCTGCATTGCCATCTTCTGCGCTTGCGACTTGTGCGCCGCCCATGGCAAGTCCGCGTGCACCAGCACCGATGTTTAAAAATTCATTAGAGTATTTGCGAAATTGGGTAAAACCGCAAAGCGATGAGCAGGCTAAAATCATCAACACAAACAGTCGGCCACAGGTTTTCATTTATTGTAAAAATCTTTACGGCGGAAAAATACAATTTATCTATTGCTTAAATACGCTGAATAAAAACAATTATTATTGTTCGCAACTGTTTTTATGTTGAAGGAATATTTATGAAAGCAGATGTTACAGCATAGTTTTTAATAACAACGGCGCCATCTTTTAAGACAACGCCGTTTTCTTTGAGGGATCTATTTAATATCTGCTAACAATTTTATGCCATAAATTGTTTTATCGTTTTCATTTTTTATTTGCTCAATCGCAGCATAACAACATCATGCGATGCAACTGTTGCGCTGAAAGGTTTTGCTGTGGTGGACATATCTTTCTTCGTCCACACATCCATAATTTTATAGGTTGTGGTTGCGGCATTTAATTGTCTTGAAGAAAGATCATCATTTACGTTTTCAGTCTTCCAGTCAAAATTTACTTTTTGGTTTTTTTCTGAACGGTTTACAAAACATACAGCCCAATCGCCATTGCTTAAAGGTTTAAACCACGTTTCCAAACTATCTTTTGATGCATAACGCCAGCCCTGCACGCCAAGCGCATCCTGGTTAATAGCAATTGCATCTTTGTTGGTTAAGATCATTCTTGTTTCAGCAGTCATTTTGCGAATATCGTTGCCTGCAATCAACGGCGAAGCCATCATGCACCATAAAGAAAAATGTGTGCGGTCTTCAGCTACGCTCATTCCATTTCCAACTTCAAGCATATCCGGATCATTCCAATGTCCCGGTCCTGCATACTTGCGTAACGGTTCATTTAAATCAACACATGTCATTACACAGTTCGGTGTCCATCCATTTATCTTTTTTTTGCCTTGATAACATGCACCAATATCTCCTGTAGTGCGCCATAACTGTCCGTCTTTTGCAGCCCACAACCATGGCTTATGTGTTCCCCATTCACACAAACTAAAAATAATTGGTTTTCGTGCTGCAACCAATGCTTTGCCCATAGTTGAATATGCTTCCTGTGCATTCAAACTATCAGTATAACACCAGTCAAATTTTAAATAATCGATATCCAGTGATGCATAAAAACGCGCATCCTGGTATTCGTAGCCGCGGGTGCCGGGATAACCTGCGCATGTTTTTGTGCCCGCACAATTATACAGTCCAAACTTCAATCCTTTTGAATGCACATAATCCACCAGTGCCTTCATGCCATGCGGAAATTTTTTCGGATCAGGAACTAAATCGCCGGTTATGCTATCGCGTTGCATTGTCATCCATCCATCATCTAAAACAATGTAAGTGTAACCTGCATCTGTCATGCCCGATGAAACCATACTATCTGCAATGCCTTTTACAAGATCTTCTGAAATGTTTGTCTGGAAAGTGTTCCAGCTATTCCAACCCATTGGTGGTGTTTGTGCAAGACCTTCAAATTTTTGCGCAAATGTTTTTACAGAAATGATAAATGCTAAAAGGACTAAGATTTTTTTCATGATGACAGTTTATTATTTATTAAGTTGTTACAATAGAACCTGATTTTTTAAGTTGATAATTGATGAGCGAATATTGCAAATATTTTTCATTGTTGCTAATTTGATAAACATTACCGTTGCAAAACACATCAACAGTATTATGTATTTACGCAAACTGATATTTATTTTTCTTGCTGCCATTACATTTCATAGTTGTGGTGTAAAGCCGCCGCATGAAGAAGGTAATTTCAGACAAACAGATTTGGTTGAGTTGAAAAAGCTCGATACATCTATTCATCTTGATATTCGTTATGCTACCAGCAACAATTTTGTTGGCAGGCCGGTATATAAAGAAGCACGGGCTTTTTTGCAAAGACCAGCCGCAGAAGCTTTGGTAAAAGTAAATGCATCGTTGAAACCGCTCGGTTATGGTTTGCTTGTGTTTGATGGGTATCGCCCGTGGAACGTAACAAAATTATTTTGGGAGGTAACGCCGCCTGATAAACACAATTTTGTTGCAAATCCCGCGAAAGGTTCAATACATAATCGGGGTTGCGCGGTTGATTTAAGTTTATATGATTTGAAAACAGGAAAAGAAATTCAAATGACAGGAAATTACGATGAGATGACAGAACGTTCTTATTCTGATTATACCGGCGGTACGGAAGAGCAAAGAAAGATGAGAGATTTATTGCGAACAAAAATGGAAGCAGAAGGTTTTAAAGTTTTGCACGATGAATGGTGGCATTTTGATTATAAGGATTGGAAAGATTATCGCATTACCAATGTGCCATTCTCAAAAATTAAATCGTGAATCTAGAGTACGATTTTTATTTTTTATGCGCTGGCATAACGCTTAGCTCTTACAAAATTTGCATGCAAAGATTATTTATACTTAATATGGCTTTTGCCCCATAATATTTCCGCGGGGAGCATAATTGGCTGCAATAATTATAGTGCCATTAGCACAGGTTGCAATGCCCATTCCTAATTGCCTGGTCGTACTCCAAACCATTTGCGTGTAATGACCTGTTGCTTCCCAGTTATTTTCGGTTAAAGGTCCGTAAGTATATTTTTGTATTTCACTATACCACGCCTTACTCGCATCTAAAGCGGTAAAATTTGCGCCGACACCCCAAAACAAATTTTCACCATAACCTGTTTCAGCATGACTGGTACTGCAATTGTTGGATGCATTATCATTTGCTCTTTTTTGTGCAACGGCTGCAAGCGCAGCAGACCATTGCAATGGAGGAGCGCCTATATCACTGCGTACTTTGTTGTGAAAGTCCAGCGCCTGTTGTGCTTCATCCCGCGAAAAAGAAGAGCCTGTAGTATCAGGCACCTGCTGTGCATCAGAAAAAATAAACAGGAAAAGTAAAGCTGTGATAATAAGAAATGATTTCATAAAAAGTTTTAAAATTTGCTTTGATACGTTAACGCTGAAAAGCCCGATAAATTCTTTTGCTGTAATGTTTTTAACACTGCTATGTGTGTTGAACGGAATTATTGAATAAAGAAGAATTCAAAAAGATTTCTTATAGCACATACTTCATGAAATAATGTAACATTCAATTCTTAAAATTAAAGCTGATTATAAACGCATGCTGACTTAGGGTGCTATGCTATCGCTTGTCCGATAAACAGAAGTGTTTTTGTTTCAGGAATAATCACATGCATTTTTCGCATTCCATATTCACGATCAAACGGTGCTCTTACTTTCATTTCACCGGATTTATCTTTTATATTATTTCAAACTTTCACGATTGACGATTCACCTCCTCATTCCCACTTAAAAACTTTTATGGCAACAGCATAAATAATAACGCCCCAGATTAATAATGCACCAACATCTCTCCAGCAACTGAGAAAGCTTGCACCTTCAAAAGAAATATTACGCATGGCATTATTAAAATGTGTAAGCGGAAGAATATTACAAAACCCCTGCAGCCATTTTGGAAAAACACTGATCGGGAAAAAAGTTCCTGCCAATAAAAATTGTGGCAGCGTAAACATGTTTGCAAATGGCGGAATAGTGCTTTCATTTTTTGCAACACTGCTTACCACAAAACCAAAACCCATGAATACGATCAATGCAATAAAACTTAAAAGCATGATTTCAAGAAAAGTGTTAAAGCCGTGTACAAGTGTAAAATGAAATGCATATGCACCGAGCCCGATAATAATAACTGCCGTCATCATTTGAAATAAAACGCGGCTTACAGCTTCACCCAAAACAATGTAAGTGCGGCGAATGGGCGTTGCGAAAAATCTTTTTAAAACCAATTGCTGCCGAAGATTAAAAAACATAAACGCCACACCAAACACACCGGCACTTAATAATGAAAACCCAAGTTGCCCTGGCAGAATAAAATCTATGCGGCGGTAAACACGACCGGGAATTTTTACCACATTATTATTGATGGCTGCAATGGTTTGCGCCTGCGGAAAATGCTGCTGATTGTATTCGCCAATCACTTCTTTTAAAATAGATTCAAGCACTGAAATATTTTGCTGGTTCACGGCTTCAGAACTTTTTAGTTCAATTATATAAGCAGGATTGGATGCAGTGTTTTTTTTAATATTTATAATGGCAGTGATGTTACCTTTTTCAAGATCCTCTTTCAATAAACTATCATCTTCCTGCACAAAATTAATAGCATGAATATTTTTTAAAGACTGATAAACAGGATTCGCTGTATCAGCATTTTTATTTAATGCAACATCTAAAGAAATGCCGCCACTCTCACCAATAAATCCAAACACCAAAATAAACACCAGCGGAAAAACGATGCTGAAGATTACTGCGGACGGACTTCTGAATATAGAATGAAGACTGGCTTTTGTAATGGCAAACATTGCCCTGAACTGGTTATACCGCGGTTGCTCCATAAATTAAAAATTGCGCAAAACTATTTAAACATTAACGGACGTATTGAAATTTATTTGATGATGCTATACAGGTCAGACGCTTCAAAAGCGTCAGACCGGCTTCATCAAACTAATAATCGGAATAAGGCGTTGCATGCATAAGAATATCATCAATATGAGAAACGTTGTTTTGATATTCACTCATACCGGAAACCTTTTTCCATGCGGGATCATCGCCAAAACTTTTCCAGTGCGCATTGCGATCATCCATATTTTCATAAGAAGTTAAATACATTAAGTTAGGCATGTGACTGCCAACAATAACATCAGCATAAAATACCGGGTTAAAATTTAACCGTTTAAAAATATCTATTTCACCACCGGCATTAAACATTTGCACTTTATTGCGATGATATGCTTCTGTTGCGCTTTCGTAACTGCGCAGTTCATAAATATGATCTTGCTTGTTTGAATCGAGTTTCGGCAATTTCATTTGCGGTGCAAGATCAAAAGCATTCAAAACAATTTTTTCCATTCTTGTGTAAGCAGGATTATTGTAAGCAGCATTAATATAATCACTGCCTGCCTGCAGGTAAACAGAATCTTGCAATAAAGATTTATCGAGCAACTGAATTTCATCTAATGTTTTGTAAGGAACGATCACATAAATTATTTTATCTGCAGATGTATCGTTTGTTATTGGTTTAAATACACCGATGTGCATTTTATTTTTTCTATGCATTGCCGGCAGGTAAGCGGTTTGCAGGTAAGTATCCAATCTTATTTCCTGTTGCGCATTATTAAAATGATACGCTGTGATAACATAAATTTCATTTGCAAAGTTTTTTGCAGGTATTAAAAGAATTGCAGTGATAACTAATAAAACAATTTTTCTATTCATGATTTAAACTTATGCGGTAAAGGTAATAATGGCTTATAAAATCGTTGCGCATTAATTATTTTTGCAGTCTAAATTTTTTTGAATGAGTAAAGTTGTTGTTGCAGGAATACAGATGAGTTGTTCGAAAGATAAAGAGGCTAACCTTAATAAAACGATTGAGCACATAAAACAAGCAGCCGCGAAAGGCGCACAAATTATTTGCACGCAGGAATTATTTACTTCATTGTATTTCTGCGATGAGGAAGATTACGACAATTTTAAGCTGGCAGAAAATATTCCTGGTGAAACAACAGAAAGATTAAGCAAGCTGGCGAAAGAATTAAATGTGGTGATCATTGCTTCTTTGTTTGAAAAAAGAACGCAGGGAATTTATCATAACACAACCGCAGTGCTTGATGCGGATGGAACGTATCTCGGCAAGTATCGCAAAATGCATATTCCCGATGATCCGCACTATTATGAAAAGTTCTACTTTACAGAAGGCGATCTGGGTTATAAAGTTTTCAAAACAAAATATGCAACTGTTGGTGTGTTGATCTGTTGGGATCAATGGTATCCGGAAGCTGCGCGCATTACTGCATTAATGGGCGCAGAGATTTTATTTTATCCAACCGCGATTGGCTGGTCAACCGCACAGGATGAAGAAACAAACAATGAACAATACAATGCATGGCAAACCATTCAGCGCGGACATGCTGTGGCAAATGGTGTGCATGTGGTAAGTGTGAATCGTGTAGGATTAGAACAGGATGGCAGAATGAAATTTTGGGGCGGATCATTTGTATCGAATCCATTCGGCAATTTAATTTACATGGCTTCGCACGAAAATGAAGAAGTGTTTGTAACGGAAGTTGATCTACAAAATACAGATAAATACAGAACGCATTGGCCATTTATGCGCGACAGAAGAATTGATTCCTATCAGCAAATAACAAAAAGGTTTATTGATGAGGAATAGTTTATGGTTTAATGGTTCACGGTTAATAGTAATATTAATTTTGAGCCTTGCTATGAACAATTAACTGTGAACTATGAACCAAACTCCCAAACAACTCGGCTATCATTTTCCTGCAGAATTTGAACCGCATGAGGCAACATGGTTAAGCTGGCCGCACAAAGAAGAATCCTGGCCGGGAAAAATTGCAACAATATATGCTTCCTACGCAAAATTTATAAAAGCAGTTTCAGAAAATGAAAAGGTGCGCATTAATGTAAATGACGAGGAAATGAAATTGTTTGCCGAAAGTGTTTTAGCGCATGAAAATGTAAACATGCACCATGTTGAATTTTTCTTTCATCCAACAAACGATGCATGGTGCAGGGATCACGGACCTGCATTTGTTATCAATCCAGATAAAAAAGAAAAAGCAATCGTTGACTGGGGGTATAATGCATGGGGGAATAAATATCCGCCATATGATTTGGATGATGTAATTCCAACGCTGATTGCAAAGCGGTTGAATTTGCCGGTTTTCTATCCAAATATTATAATGGAAGGCGGTTCCGTAGAGTTTAACGGCAAAGGCACATTGCTTACTTCAAAATCCTGCTTATTAAATCCAAACAGAAATCCGCGGTTAAACCAACAGCAAATAGAAAATTATTTGCGCGAATATTATGGCGTTGAACAAATACTTTGGGTTGATGAAGGCATTGAAGGAGATGATACCGATGGGCACATTGATGATACGGTTCGCTTTGTAAATGAAGACACCGTTGTTGCAGTAGTTGAAGAAAATAAGCATGATGAAAATTATACGCCACTGCAAAAAAATTTGAAGCAACTTTCAGCCATGCGATTGCCAAATGGCAAACAACTAAACATAATTGAATTGCCAATGCCCGATGAAATTATTTATGAAACACAGCGCCTTCCTGCATCTTATGCAAATTTTTATATAGCGAATAACATTGTAGTAGTTCCTGTATTTAATTGCGATAAAGATGAAAAGGCATTGCAAATTATTAGTCAATGTTTTCATACCAGAAAAGTTATTGGTATTAATTCGGTTGATATTATTTGGGGGTTGGGAAGCTTTCATTGTTTAAGCCAGCAGGAGCCAAAAGTTTAATGCCAAAAATGTAATCAAATAAATTACATTTACGAATTAATACTGCTTATGAAATTTTCTTTCGGCGTGAAACCTTTGTATGTCTTATCCACCTTATTTTTTAGCATAAATCTTTTCGCACAGCAAAGCGTTCTTACACAACATAACGATAACAACAGAACAGGTTGGTATAAAACAGAAACGATCCTTAATAAAAACAATGTAAAGCCCGGTTCCTTTGGAAAAATTTTTTCAAGATCTGTTGATGACCAGATCTATGCGCAACCTTTGGTAAAATTAAATTTGAATTTACCCGGCAAAGGAAAAAAGGACGTAGTGTTTGTTTGCACAGTAAACAATTCTATTTATGCATTTGATGCAGACTCTGCAAACACAACAACACCATACTGGCAAATTAATTTAACTCCCGCGCATTCAAGAATAATGAGCAAGAATGATGAAACCGGTGCATGCGGTGGATTCTATAACGACTTCTCAGGAAACATGGGCATTGTAGGAACACCAGTGATTGATACAACAACAAATGCGATGTATGTTGTTTCAAGAAGTGTTGATACAACAGGCGGCGCAAAAACCTTCAAACAATATTTACATGCATTGGATATAACAACGGGTGCAGAGAAAGCAAACAGTCCTGTTTTAATTGCAGCAAGTGTTAGCGGCAGCGGCGCTGGCAGTGTGGGTGGCAAAGTTTCTTTTAGTGCTTTACACAATAATCAGCGTGGTGGTTTACTATTGGTGAACGGAGTGGTTTATATAGCATGGTCTTCACATTGTGATTGGGGACCATACCATGGTTGGCTGATGGGTTATGATAGAACAACGCTGCAACAGAAATATGTTTATTGCTCAACACCCGATGGCTATAATGGTGGTATATGGATGAGCGGCGGCGGACCATCCGCCGATGCAAACGGAAATGTTTACCTGGCAGTTGGCAATGGTTCTGTTGGCGCCAATGGTGATGCATCTGATCTGCGCAATCGTTCCGAGACGGCTTTAAAGCTTACACCGTCTGGAACTGGATTTACTATATCAAGCTATTTTACGCCGCAGAATTATGAAACGCTTGAAGGTGCGGATCTTGATTTTGGTGTTACGCAGTTGATGTTAATTCCAAATACAAATCGCGCATTTGTTGGTGTGAAAGACGGTCACTTGTACCTGCTCGATAAAGATAATATGGGAGGCTATAGTTCAACCGGAAATAAAAATGTGCAAACAATAGATCTCGGCAGCAATTCTTTCTTACGTTCTGCAACAAGCTATTTTAAAGGAAGCAAAGAATATGTTTATTCATGGAGTGAAAATTCTTTGTTGAGAGCTTACCCATACAACAGAACAACAAATCAGTTTGATTTAAATAACACCATTGTAAGCGGGTTGCAGGGACCAACAGGAAATAACGGGGCGTTACTTTCTGTTTCATCAAATGGTAATCTTGATTCAACGGGAATTTTATGGGCAAGCTATTCGGCAAACGGTGATGCGAACCAATCTGTACGCCCGGGAATTTTAAGAGCGATTGATGCAAGCGATGTAACGAAAGAACTTTGGAACTCCTCAACGTACATAAATGATAATCCGGGCAACTATGCAAAATTTAATTGTCCAACGATTGCCAACGGCAAAGTTTATCTCGCTACATTTTCAAACCAGTTAGTTGTTTATGGATTAACAGGCAATAATGCTGATAATTGCACTTCGACAAATGTTGCATTATATAAACCAACGTACGCTTCTTCGGTTGAAGACCAGAGTTATCCTGCATCCAATGCAACCGATGGCAGTTTAACAACAAGATGGAGCAGCGCTTTTAGTGATCCGCAGTATATCTATGTTGATTTAGGTCAGCGTTACGATATATGCAATGTTGGCTTGCATTGGGAAGTGGCGCTCGGCCAGGATTTTAAAATTCAGGTTTCTGATGATGCTTCTGTTTGGACAGATGTTGCTATCATAACAGGCAATGTTACTTACGACAATTATATACCGCTTAAAGCATCGGGAAGATATGTGCGCATGTATGGAACACAGCGCGGAACACCGTATGGTTATTCTTTGTATGAGTTTGAAGTGTATGGCAAACCATCAAAAAATAATTGCGCCCCACCTTCAGATTTGCATACATCGGATGTTTATGAAACAAATGCAACCTTGCACTGGACGGGCACCACTTCAAAATATGTTGTTCAATATAAAACAGTAACTGCTATTAATTGGAATCAGACAACATCAACAACAAATTCGATAACGCTAAATGATCTTTCGTGCAATACACCTTATTTATATCGCGTGCAAGCTGTATGCAGTTCAACAGACAGCAGCGACTTTTCTGCATCAGCAGGATTTACAACATTGGAATGCGATATAAGCTGTGATCCATTGCCCACGCGTTGGTCAACACAAGATATTGGCGACGTAGGTCTTGCCGGATCTGCCTGTTATAATAGTGCAAATGGAACTTTTGAATTGAAAGGCTCCGGCACAGATATCTGGGATACACAAGATCAGTTCAGGTTTGCTTATAAAACGATTGTTGGAAACGGAACAATTATAGCGCGTGTAGTTGACCAGGATAATTCAAACGAATGGAATAAATGTGGCATCATGGTACGCGAAAGTTTGGCAGAAGGTTCCCGCCATGCATTCATAGGAATCACAAGCGGAAATGGTGTTGCATTTCAAAACAGAACAGTTACGGATGGAACAAGCAATAGTTACAATGTTGGTGCAGGTACAATAAAAGCGCCTTATTGGTTAAAGCTTGTTATCAACGGCACAACTTTTACAGCTTTTATGTCGCCTGATGGTTTAGCCTGGACACAGGTTGGCAGCCCGGTTGATGCAGGTTTTGGAAATGGAGAACCTATGTATGCAGGACTTGCCATTACAAGCCATGACAACACGGTTCTTTCAACAGCACACGTTGATAATTATAGTTTGGGTGGCGTGCTGGCAACAAAACTGATAAGCTTTACAGGAAACTATACTTTGAATAAAACGGTAGCATTGCAATGGATAACCACATTGGATACAAGAACAAAATATTTTATTGTTCAGCGCACAAAAGATAACTGGAACTATACAAACCTTGATACAGTAATTGCAGAAACAAATGGCGAATACACGCACGACTACGATGCCACCGATTTCAACCCGTTACAGGGAATAAATTATTATCGTTTGGAAATTGTAGACATGGATGAAAAAATAAGCTACTCACCCATTGTGGCTGTACGCGCATCTAATGCAAAAGCGCCTTTAATGTATCCGAATCCTGCAAACACGTATGTAAATATTGCCTCAGGCACAGATCAAATTAAATACATTTCTATTTACAACGTTGTTGGCAGAACAGTTTTAAGAATTGCAAACACTAATTCGCAAAGCATTACTAAAATACCTACATACTCTTTGCCGAAAGGTATTTATTTGGTTGAGATAAGAACAGCAAATGCGGTTTATAAAGACAAGCTTATAGTGGCGAATTGATCTTACTGCTGTATTGCCTCGCAAAAATTTATTCGCAATTCTTTTGAATAAAATCGCGAACAGCTTCGCCTGTTTGCCGTAAAGATCCATCGCCATTTTGCAAAGCTTTCGAACCTCCTGCACCATCACCACTATAAAATATGGCATAATCCATTTTTGCATCTAATACTTTTTGCATCAACTCAGTTATTAAAGCAGGCGACGTATTCAACACACCAAACTCGTTTGTAATAACTGGCTTGCCAGTTACTCTTGATAAATAATTTACAACAGAAGCAAACACCATGGGGTCTATATGGTCAACATTTAACGCAGCAGCATCTTGTTTTCCCCTTGCAGTTGATGGCTCATACCAGTGAAAATTTACATAATCAAGATCGAGTGTTTTATACGCTTGGATAACAGCTTTGCCGAAAGTTAGAGCGCGTTGCACTACAGGCAACCGCTGATAATTGTTTAACTTATTTAAATACTGCTGCGGTATTGCACGATCTGCAAAATCTTTTGCCTGCTGTGTTTTTCCACTAGTCATTAAATCATCATATACAAGCAACATTATTTCTCTTTCTGTTAAGCCGCCATTTGTAACCTTTAAACCTTTCGAATGGCAAATAGTAATTGCTGTTTTTAATTCATTTATATAATCTTCTGCAGAACCAGAATGATAGAATGGATTGTCTTCTTCATTCTCTATAACAACTAATTCAGGCTTGTATTTATCAAGAATAGAAGAAACAGTTTTACCATAAGCATCAAGGTCTGTAGGAAAAGGAACAGGCTGCTTATCTCCCATCGTGTTTCTCGGAATTCCGTAATTTATATTAAGAATTATTTTGAAACCGGCATTAGCAAAATCATCATAAAAATTTACAGTGCCACTCCATGTACTTACATATGCATGCGCACGCATGTATTTAAAGCCAAGCGCTTTCGCAATTTGAATTTTTTTATCCATTGGTATGGCTGCGTTATCAGTTTTATCAATCAAAACACCAAATGGATTTTTATGAAGACCTGTTTTAGTTGAATTATTTGAACTAAAGGCAGTATCATAGTCTGCAGCATTTCCGGTTGTGCCGGAAGTTTGCGGATCATCATTCTGCGACTGCGGTATGTTTTTTTTATGATTTCCTGTGCGTGCTATTCTATTGCATTGCATTAATATTGGAAAAATAATTAGTGGTAAAACAAAAACTTTTAGCTTCATAATTTATTAAAATAATAATTAAACAATTTTAAAGTATTATGCAAATAACGGAGATTATAACTTTGAAACATGACTAAATTAAGCGTAAATATTAATAAGCTTGCTACACTGCGTAACAGCCGCGGTGGAAACAATCCTGATATAATTAAAGCGGCAATTGATGCGCAAAATTTTGGTGCCGATGGAATAACCGTGCATCCAAGACCAGATGAACGGCATATTCGTTACCAGGATGTACGTGATCTTAAAAAAATAATTACAACCGAATTTAATATTGAAGGCAATTCAACCGAACAAAAATTTGTTGATCTTGTATTGGAAGTAAAGCCAGACCAGGTAACGTTGGTGCCGGATGCACTCAATCAAATTACCAGTAATCATGGATGGAATACTATTGAAAACAAAAATTATTTAAAAGATATAATTACGGTTTTTAAGAATGCAGGTATTCGCACTTCCATTTTTGTTGATCCTGATGTTGAGATGGTGAAAGGTGCAAAAGAAACCGGCACCGATCGTATAGAATTATACACTGAAGGTTATGCGGTACATTTCAAACAAAATAAAGAAGAAGCAATAAAGCCTTATGTAGCCGCTGCACAAGTTGCAAAAGAATTAAACATTGGTATAAATGCAGGACACGATTTGGATTTGCATAATTTAAATTATCTCATAAAAAATATTTCATGGATTGATGAAGTAAGTATTGGTCATGCGCTGATATGCGATTCAATTTATTTTGGTTTTCAAAATACAATTCAGCTTTATAAAAGACAATTGAAAATTGAAGAATAAATTTCTATTTGCATTGCTTTAAACCAAATCTATTTTTTATTGTTTTTAGGGAATGAAAGAAAAAGAACCGGTAAACATTATGTGGTTTCGCCGCGATCTGCGGTTGCATGATAATGCTGCTTATTATCACGCTTTAAAAAGTGAACATCCTGTAATTCCTGTTTTCATTTTTGATAAAAATATTTTAAATGATCTGGAAGATAAAAAAGACCGTCGTATAGAATTTATTCGCGATGCATTAGAAGAAATGCAAACTGAATTAAAGAAACATCAATCAAGCCTTACCATTTTTTATGATACACCTGAGCACGCCTTCAACAAACTTTTAAAGGAATACAACATACATACAGTTTTTACTAACGAAGATTATGAGCAATATGCAATCGATCGCGATGAAGCCATTGCAAAACTTTTACAAAAACATAATGCATCATTAAAACTGTATAAAGACCAGGTTATTTTTTCAAAAGATGAAGTAGTAAAAGATGATGGAAAGCCATACACTGTATTTACGCCTTATAGCAGAAAATGGCTGGCAACCTTGAATAAGTTTTACCTGAAATCTTATCCAACAAAAAAATATTTCAAAAACTTTTATAAACAGGAAGCGCATAAAATTCCATCTCTGGAAAGTATGGGTTTTGAACAAACAGATGGAAATTTTCCATCTAAAGAGATAGATGAAAATCTTATTAAACATTATAAACAAACAAGAGATTTTCCGGGCGAAGATGGTACAAGCAGAATGAGTGTGCATCTGCGTTTTGGAACGGTAAGTATCAGAGAGCTTGCATCAGTCGCGAAAAAATTAAGTTCAACTTATTTGAATGAATTAATATGGCGGGATTTTTATCACATGATCCTCTGGCATTTTCCGCATGTGCGAAAAGAAAAAGCTTTTCATCCTGAAATGGATAATATAAAATGGAGAAATAATGAGAAAGAATTTAAAGCCTGGTGTGATGGAAAAACGGGTTATCCAATTGTTGATGCAGGTATGCGGCAATTGAATGAAACTGGTTTTATGCATAATCGTGTGCGCATGATTGTTGCATCTTTTCTTGCAAAACATTTATTAATCGATTGGCGCTTGGGCGAAGCATATTTTGCAAAAAAATTATTAGATTATGATTACGCACCAAACAACGGTGGCTGGCAGTGGAGTGCAAGCACCGGTTGCGATGCGATGCCTTACTTCAGAATTTTTAATCCAACGGCGCAGGCAAAAAAATTTGATAAAGATTTAAAGTATATAAAAAAATGGGTGCCTGAATTAGACTCATTCGATTATCCGCAGCCGATTGTTGAACACACATTCGCAAGACAACGTGCGTTGGATGCTTACACAAAAGCCGCAAAAAATAAATGATCTTTATTCCACAACCAACGTTTCAATAGAATGTGGTAAGCTCGTTGTTTGTGCAGCTTCACCTTTGATCCATAGATTGTAATCTATTTTTTCGTCTGAAGTGTTCAAAACAACTACAACTAATTTTCCATTTGTGTTTATGAATGCCGTTGTTTGTAATTTATCTCTGTTTGATGAAGCAATCACACGTTGCGCGCCGGGACGAATAAATTTTGAAAAATGCCCGATATAATAATAGCTGTTTGTATAAGTAAGCTCGCCGGTTTTTGTATCTGCGTGAACAGGTGCAAAACAAAAATTACCCACATGATTGGGTCCGCCATTTTCATCTAATAAAATGTTCCAGTCAGTCCATGCAACAGTGCCGTTATTAAAATCGTGTACCATCGACATTCCGTATTTTTCGCCCAGGCTCCAGTCATGAATTTTCTTTGCATCAAATCTCTCAGCACAACCTTCTGTAAACACTAAATTTTTTGTTGGAAAAGTTTGATGAACGAGCGCAACGTTATCAAATTCCATCGCGCTACCCGTCCATGTTTCATACCAGTGATAACCGATGCCCCAAACATATTTTGCAGCATTCGGATCTTCTAAAATCGTGCTTGCTCTCTGATAAATTAAATCACGGTTATGATCCCAGCACATTAATTTTTTATTGCTCAATCCGTCTTTCGCTAATGTTGGTCCTAAAAAGTTTTTTATAAAATCTCTTTCATCTTCTGCAGTGTATGTACAGCTCTCCCACGTTTGTTTTGCCATTGGTTCATTCTGCACAGTTAAACCCCAAATCGGAATCCCTTTTGCTTCATAACCTTTAATAAATTTCACATAATAGTTTGCCCAGCTTTGCATGAATTGTGGTTTTAATTTTCCACCATGATCCATGTTATCGTTTTCTTTCATCCATGCCGGCGGACTCCACGGTGATACGAATAATGTGATGTGATTGTTCGCCGCTTTCATCACTTCCTTTATAAATGGAATTTTATATTTTTCATCATGCGCGAGATTAAATGTTTTTAAGGATGCATCGTTATCTGCAACATAAGTGTAAACATCGCTGCTGAAATCGCAACTGTTGATGTTTGTTCTTGCGAAGTTGTAACCGATGCCATTTACGGTATCATAATATGCTTTCAATAGTTCCTGTTGTTTATCTTTTGGAAGCTTATAAAAAGTTTCTGCTGATGCATCCGTTAATGCGCCACCAATGCCAATCAACTTTTGAAACCTTTGTGAAGGATCTACAAACACACAAACCTGCGTTTCTACCGGCTGACCCATGTGTGTAAAATGCAAACTATCGGTTAGTGAAATGCGATCATCAGTTTTATCTGCCGTTGTATATACCAAAACTTTTTTGTTATTGGTTGAAAAAGTTTTGGACTGTGCATTACTCATTGTTCCAAATAAAAACAACGATGCAATCATTAGTAATTGTTTCATGAAAAATTTATGATTAAGTTTTGAAGTTAGTTTAATTGATAATTGTTCATTCTTAATTATTAATTCTCTACCTGCTGTTCGCTTCGTTCATTCTTATTCGTCTGCCTTTATAATTTTTTCCATCGAGTGAACGCATCATTTGTTTTGCAGATGAACTTTCAATTTCAATCCAGCTGTTCATTTCTTTCATATCAACTTTTCCCAACACATCTTTTCTTAAATCGCTCATATCTAAAATAAATTGGAGAAAGCTTGCTTTGTAAAAACCATCTTTCGTTCCAAGGTTTACAAACAGTCTTGTATAATTACCGTCAAAGCTTTTGTTTCTTTCTCTTCCTCTGCCCCTGTTATCAAAATCTCTTCGTTCATTTCCTCTTGCTGATTTTTTATCTTTTGATTCGCGAACATTTAAGTCTTCCGCATTCTCATAATATTTTAAAAAGCGGTCAAACTCTAAAGCTGCAACACGTTTCAAAACTTCTTCTTTAGTTATATCTGCAAATTTTTCTGCAAGCATCGGCACATACGTTTCATAATCGCCATGACTAATATCTGCCTGCAATAATTTATCCATGAAAAAGAAAAATTGTTTTCTGCAAACATCTTTGCCATTAGGTATTTCGAGTCGATGAAAAGGTTGTTGAACTATCTGCTGAATTTGTTTCAAGCGATACAATTCACGCGTGTGCACAATGCTCATGCTGATGCCCGTGTTACCCGCACGACCTGTTCTTCCGCTGCGATGCGTGTACACTTCTACATCATCAGGCAGCTCATAATTTATTACATGCGTGATGCCTTGCACATCAATACCACGCGCTGCAACATCTGTTGCAATTAAAAGTTGCAAACTCTTATCGCGAAATTGTCCCATCACTTTATCGCGCTGTTGTTGAGTCAGGTCGCCATGCAACGCATCAATATCATAACCTTCACGCGTAAGTTTTTCTGCAATCTCCTGTGCATCCACTTTGGTGCGAGTAAAAATCAAACCATAAATACCCGGATGAAAATCTATCAAACGCTTCAATGTTTCATAACGCTGATGCGCAGATGTTACATAATATTGATGGTCGATATTTTTATTGCCGGTGTTTGCCTTACCAACCGTTACTTCAAAAGGATTATTCATGTAACGTTTGCTCACTTTTCTGATTTCAGGTGGCATCGTTGCACTAAACAACCACGTCGCTTCGCGGTTGGGTGTGTTCTGTAAAATAAATTCAATATCATCCTGGAAACCCATGTTCAGCATTTCATCTGCTTCATCCAGCACAACATATTTTATTTGTTCAAGATTGATGGCTTTGCGTTCAATCAAATCAATCAAACGTCCCGGCGTTGCCACAACAATGTGCACGCCTTTTTTAATATCTCTTATTTGCATGCCGATGCTTGCACCTCCATAAACAGCCACCACATGTATACCACGTACATTTTTTTTAAAAAGATTTATATCGTTTACAATTTGAATACACAATTCTCTTGTTGGGCAAACAATTAATGCCTGCGGATATTTTTCTTTCGCCTCAATTAATTGCAACAACGGCAAACCAAATGCAGCCGTTTTACCTGTGCCTGTTTGTGCCAGCCCGATGAAATCTTTTTCACCACTTATTAAAACAGGAATTGCTTTCTCCTGGATGGGCGTCGGCGTTTCAAAACCCAACTCTGAAATGGAAGAAAGTATTTGCTCATTTAAACCTAAATCTTCAAAACGCATTATTATTTATAAATTTCGCGCAAATGTAATCTAATTGTCGGGTGTAAAAGATGATTAAACGAATACTGTATTTTTATTGCGATAATAAATAGCATGAGTGAACTGAAATTATTTATGGTGATTATCGGTTGCACACCGAAAGGAAGATTTACAGAACAACATGATGTGTTTTTTGGAATTGCAAATTCTTTGCGCGAATTGGTGCCGCAAATGATTGCATTTTGGAAAGAAGCAGATGGGCATATTCATATTGATGCGTGGCGACAAATTTCAGTCGTAGATGATTTTGCTGTAACGATTATTGAAAATGAAAATGCAGATAAAACTTCTGATAAAAAATTATTTTTTATAAATCTTGGCGGTTATAAAGAAAACGAGTTTGAAGAATATCATTATAAAATTGTAACGGCTGCCAGCGATAAAGGAGAAGCTGTGCGAAAATCAAAACAAACTGCATTTTATAAACACTGCGGATTTAAAGGTGCAGAATCTCATATTGATGATAAGTATGGAATTGATGTAGATGATTTGTATGAAATAGAAGATATTTTACCGGATAAAATCAAAAATAAATTCCGGGTTATTTTATCGCCGAAGAATGATGCAGCACAAGATGAACTGCATATTGGATATTTAAAAATTGATAAACTTTTGAAGAGTGATTTGTAATTAATCGTTATTGATGGAAGCAATCATTTCAAAACTGTCTTTCAGTTTTTCATACAATGATTGATACACCTTAAAATATTTTTTGTAAATATTGTGTGTGTTTTTATCAGGCTTTATCAATTCAATTTCTTTTAAAAATAAATTGGATGTTGTATAATCATCAAGCAGACCAACTGCTTTCATTCCAACAAATGCAGCGCCTAATGCAGATGCATCTGCCGCATCATTAATAACAATATTTTTTCCTGTGATGTTTGCAAACATTTGCACCCATTCTTTTGATTTAATTATTCCGCCGCTTAAATAAATTTTTTCTATCGATTTATCGCTTTCTTCTACTGCATTAATTACATCCAGCAATCCAAAACAAATTCCTTCTAAAACTGCTTTAATAATATGTGTTTGTTTGTGAGAAGAAGTGAGACCAACTAGTGCGCCACGTGCGTTTTCATCCCACATGGGCGAACGCTCTCCGTTTAAATAAGGTAAAAAGATTAATCCATTTGCACCTGCATTAACTTGCGATGCTTCTTTAAAAATTGTTTTAAAAACTTCTTCATCTTTGAAATCTTTCTGCAAAATCTTCTCAATCAACCATTGCAATGTAACGCCGCCATTATTTACAGCGCCGCCAAGTATGTACATGTTTTTATCTATGTAATAACAAAACAACCGTTGTTTTTTGTCCGTTACATATTTATTTGTTGTTACACGCGCCGCGCCGCTGGTGCCAATGGTTACAGCCATATTTTTTGCATTGAATAAACCGCAACCGAGGTTAGCAAGCGCGCCATCGCTGGCGCCTAAAACAAACGGAATTTTATTTTGTGTTTTGAGTTTGGTTTTTATTTCGGGTAATAGTTCTGTTTCGCAATGATGAATACTAACAAGTTCAGAAAGTTTTTCTGCTGATATTCCCGCAATCTTCAACGCTTCATCATACCAGCAAACGTTTTTTTCGTCAAATAAACCGGTAGCCGCAGCAATGGAATGATCGATGATATATTTTCCAAACAACTTAAAAAAAATATATTCTTTAATCGAGATAAACTTAAACGCCTTTTCAAAAATCTTTTTTGAGTCATGCTTCATCCAAATCAATTTGCATAGCGGCGACATAGCATGAACAGGAACACCTGTTGTTTCATAAATCTTATCTGCAATGGGGTTTGATTTTAATTCATGCGCATATTTTGCGCTGCGTAAATCTGCCCATGTAAGCATGTTCATTAAAGGCTTTCCGTTTTTGTCAACAGCTAATAAACTATGCATGGCAGCGCTTAATGAAACGCAGGCAATATCTTTTTCCTTGCAAAACGAAAATGACTGTTGTAATAATTTTATTACAGCAGAAAAAATTTCATCTGCATTTTGTTCGTTCCATCCGGGCTTTGATTGAATGGGTTTGGTACCAACCTGGAATGTTTTTAAAACTTTTCCGTTTGTATTTATGATAACGGCTTTGCAATGCGTGGTTCCTAAATCAATGGCAATAATATTCATATCACACAAAAACTCTAAGATACACGTGCAGGTTTTTTAATTGAAATAAATTATAACATGCACTAAACTTAACAGTAGTTTTGAAACACAACATTAATCATATGCAACCTTCATCTAACATTCAGCTTGCCGTACCATTTTTTATGGTGATGGATATGCATACTTCGCTTAAATTTTATACAGAGAAACTTGGTTTTGCTTTAATCAATCAATGGATTCCTCGCGATAAAATTGAATGGTGCTGGTTGCAACGCGATAGCGTTTCATTAATGCTGCAGGAACCGCGCAACAAAGAAAAATTTAATGGCGTTGAAAAAGGCACAGGCATATCAATTTGTTTTCAATGTAAAGATGCGCTTGCGTTGTATGATGAATTTAAATTGAAGGGAATTGAAATGAATGAGCCATTTGTTGGAAATAATATGTGGGTAGTTTGTGTTAATGATCCTGATGGTTATCGGCTCGATTTTGAAAGTGCGACAGATGTTCCTGAAGAAACAAAATATTCGGAATGGGTAAAACAATAAAAAATAAATATCATTTTATCATCTTATAAAAATGAAAAAGTTGTTTGCATTTTAAAAAAAGCGATTTACTTAAATCAGTAATTCTTACTTTAGCTTTTCTAACTTCTTCTAACGAAAAATAAGCAGCAAGCAAATGGGAACATTACAGGTTAAAAAAAATCCAAAAAAGTATGATGCAGTAATTGTTGGCTCAGGCGCCGGCGGCGGCATGGCAACTTACATATTGGCAAAAGCAGGATTAAAAGTTTGTTTAATTGAAGCAGGACCGATGTATGATCCTGCAAAAAATTCTAATCAATTGCAACCACCATGGGCTTCACCCAGAAGAGGACGCAGCACGCATTTTCGTCCTTTCGGAGATTTTGATGGTTGTTATTGGGGATGGGAAATTGACGGAGAACCCTATTCAAATATCGGGGCAGAGAAATGGGAATGGTGGCGTGCAAGAATGTTGGGCGGAAGAACAAATCACTGGGGAAGAATTTCTTTACGTTTTGGTCCAAAAGATTTTAAGAAAAAAGATATAGATGGTTTGGGTGATAACTGGCCTATTAGTTACGACGACTTGAAACCTTATTACGATAAAGTTGAATCGCTTATTGGTGTGTTTGGTACTAACGAAAATTTTCCAAATGCGCCGGATGGCATTTTTTTACCTCCGCCCAAACCGCGTTTGCATGAATTATTTATTAAGAAAACAGGAGATTCATTAAACATACCCGTTATACCATCGCGCTTATCAATACTTACAAAAAAAATAAATGATGATCGCGGCCAGTGTTTCTTCTGTGCACAATGCGGAAGAAGCTGTAAAGTATATGCAGATTTTTCTTCGTCATCTGTGTTTGTAATTCCGGCATTAAGAACAGGCAATGTTGATTTGCTTACTGATTCAATGGCACGCGAAGTGCTTACGAATAATGAAGGTGTTGCAACCGGCGTTTCGTATGTGAATAAAGATGATATGCAGGAATATGTTGTTGAAGGAAGAACTGTGATACTTGCAGCAAGTGCATGTGAAAGCGCGAGATTATTGTTGAATTCAAAATCACCAAGGCATTCAAATGGTCTTGCAAATGCAAGCGGCGTTGTTGGAAAATATTTGCATGATTCTACAGGTGCTGATATGGGTGGTTACCTGCCCACATTGTTTGATCGCAAACGTTACAATGAAGATGGCGTTGGCGGCATGCATGTGTACACGCCGTGGTGGCTTGATAATAAAAAATTAGATTTTCCGCGCGGTTATCATATTGAATATTGGGGCGGAATGGAGCAACCTGCCTATGGTTTTGGCTGGGGTATTGAAGCTATGAACGGAAAGTACGCAGTGCATGGAAAAACAAAACAAGCCGGTGGTTATGGTAAATCTTTAAAAGAAGATTATCGTTTCTTTTATGGTGCATCTGTTGGTATGGCAGGTCGAGGTGAATCTGTTCCGATGGAAAGTAATTATTGTGAAATTGATCCCAACACGGTTGATAAATATGGAATTCCTGTGCTTCGCTTCAATACAAAAAATTCTGAGTATGAAATAAAACAGGCAAAGCATATGAAAGAAACATTCAAAGAAATTTTAACTGCTATGGGTGCAGTAATAACGTTCGGTGATGATGGTCCGGAAAATAATTACGGCTTGCATAACCCGGGTAACATTATTCATGAAGCAGGAACTGTTAGAATGGGAAGCGATCCTAAGAGTTCTGCATTGAATTCATTCTGCCAGGCGCATGAATGTAAAAATTTGTTTGTTACAGATGGCGGACCGTTTGTATCGCAGGGAGATAAAAATCTAACGCTTACAATTATGGCTTTATCATGGAGAACAAGTGAATACATTATTGATCAACTGAAAAAACAAAACATTTAATTGAAAGATGTTATTGTTGAGATGATTTTCATCAATAATATTTATTACAATTATTGAATCATTAAATTAAACTTCGAAAACATATATTATGGACAGAAGAAAATATTTAAAAACACTTGGTGTAACTGCAGTAACCGCAGGTGTGTTGGTGGACGCTTGCAAAACAGGAACCAAAGAAAATAATACAACGCCTGCAACCACTGAAAGCACAAGTACAATTGATCGCATGCCTGAAGAAAAAGCGCATGAAGAGCAAATAAAAAATGAACCAAAATTTTTTACGTCTGATGAGTTTGCAACCATTACAGTACTTGCAGACATTATAATTCCAAAAGATGAAGTTAGCGGCAGTGCAAGCGATGCAAAAGTTGCAGACTTTATTGAATACATTGTAAAAGATGAACCGGATTATCAAACACCATTGCGCGGAGGTTTAAGATGGCTTGATGTGCATTGTTTGAATTCGTATCAAAAAGCTTTTAAAGATTGTTCGCAGCAGCAACAAATTGAAGTGGTTGATCAGATCGCTTATCCTGAAAATGCAAAACCGGAAATGGCTTTTGGTGTTTCGTTTTTTAATTTGATGCGCAATCTTACCGCTACCGGTTTTTATTCAACACAAATTGGATGGAATGATATGGGCTACGTTGGTAACAGACCTAATAAATGGAATGGAGTACCCGATGATGTATTAAAACAGTACAATCTTGCCTATTCAGATAAGGAAATGAAAGAGTGTGCTTCTTATTCTTAGCGTTAGCTTCTTTGTTGTTGCGTTTTCTCGTGAATGGCTTTTAATTTCTCTCTTTTAATACGTTTTTTCGTATAAAGAAAAGTAGCCATTACTGAAGAAACTGCCATTACTAAAGGTCTAAAATTTCTGATGTACATAAAACTTTAATAATAATTTACAATAATCTATATACGCCTGGTAAAACAAAAGGTTTATTGCCTTCTTAGATTCTAAAACAAACTATTTTGCTGCTTTCATGTAACATTTTTATCAGAGAACTCATTTTAAATTTACAGCTATGAAATGTTGTTTTAATAATCTGATAATGTCGCGTATTATTTCAAGATTTATTCAACAAAATAGATACCCATTACTGTAGTTTGTGGGCACACTATTATATTGTCCTATCAATTAATAATATATAAAGACATATATTGACCTGGTTGTTTTGAAATTGTCTTAAAGAAAATAATCGCAGTCTTATTTTAGGAATACTTTTTCTTTTTTTGAACTAATTTTAAATCAATCCACACTATGTGTAAAACAAACATTGGCTAACCTTACTTCAATAAATATATTTGGTACAGGTTAGTAAGAAGAGAACAAGATTTATTAAAAGAAAACTGAAAAACCATTGACAGAAACAATCATTAACCTCGACACTTTAAATCCGATAGAATTTTTTGGTGTCAATAATAAGAAACTTGATATTCTTCGTAAAAAATTTCCGCTGTTAAAAATTCTTTCAAGAGGCACACAAATAAAACTAAGTGGTTCGCCCGAGCAAGTGGAATCAGCAAAAGAAAAAATTGATCTCATCATCCAATACATGGAGCGTAATGGAGACATGAGTGAAAATTATTTTGAGCGAATTCTTGGCGGTGATGATGCCGAAACGATCGATAATTTTGTTGATAAAAACCCGAATGATATTCTTGTATTTGGACCGAATGGAAAAACGGTTCGTGCAAGAACGCATAATCAAAAAAGAATGGTACAGGCTGCAGATACAAATGATATTGTATTTGCTGTTGGACCTGCAGGAACAGGTAAAACATATACAGCAGTTGCGCTTGCAGTGCGTGCATTGAAAAATAAGCTTGTTAAAAAAATTATTTTAACGCGACCTGCAGTTGAAGCTGGAGAAAATTTAGGTTTTCTTCCGGGTGATTTGAAAGAAAAAATTGATCCGTATTTGCGTCCTTTATATGATGCATTGGATGATATGATTCCTGCGGATAAATTAGGATATTATATGAGTACGCGCACAATTGAAATTGCCCCGCTTGCTTATATGCGTGGTCGTACATTGGATAATGCATTTATCATTTTGGATGAAGCACAAAATTCAAACGACTTGCAGCTGAAAATGTTTTTAACGCGTATCGGACCGAATGCAAAAGCAATTATTACGGGCGACCCAACACAGGTTGATTTACCAAAAAATCAGCGAAGCGGATTGGAGAAAGCAATGCGTGTTTTAAAAAACATACATGGTATTGTTCAAATTGAATTAACGGAAGAAGATGTTGTAAGGCATAAATTAGTAAAACAAATTATTATGGCTTACGAAAAAGAGCGGCAAAAAGAAATGCATCAATAGCTTATAACTAAAAATAAAAAGCAGGTTTTACCACCTGCTTTTTTATGCATACATTTTTTTAGTCTGAAGGTAAAGTGCTATCCCCCACTGGTAATGTTCCTTTTGCATTTAACAATGTCCATGCATCAAAGTTTTGATTAGCCGTCATACCGTTTTTACCTTCCAAAGGTTCGCCTTGCTGAATGATATGCACAGGCACATCAGTATAAATCAATTGCTTGTTTTGATCCCACCATAGCTTTTCGCAACGCATAGTATCTCCTGTAACATTAAATATGATCACGCTGTCGCGTAAAAGCACTAAGCCATTGTTATTGTAATACAAACCATACTTCGCAAAAAGTTTGCTTTGAACTTTTTGTGTACTGTCATAAAAATCTACATGCAATGTTTTCGGGAATTCTGTTGTAGGTGTATCTGAAATTGTACTTGTTATCATTAGTGGAGAAGTAAGTTTTGCTTTTACAATACCATCCTGGCTTAAATAACTTTCTACTGTCTTTATAGTATCAACAGGCATTTTCTTTTTCGCAAGATCCTGCACTTCCTGGTAATTATTAGAACAGGCAAACACAAAAAAGCAGCCGGTAATAGCGACTGCTCTGACCAAAAAAATATTTTTATTCAGCCTAATCATATTTACGCTTAATAAACCAAATATCACTTAAAGATAATCCAAGAGAAAACTTAAAAAAGTTTTCCGTAACATTATTAACACCGGTTCCTCTTTTACCAAATTCAATTGCAGTATTAATTTTTGTGAATTGGTTATCGTAACTTCTGATTTTTCTTAAGTCGAAAGAAAATCCAAGTGTATAAGCGTGCTCTTTATAACCATTGCCATCAGCATTTATATAATCTTTTCCTGTGTAATAACCCAGGCGATATGTACCTCTTGAAAACATTCCTTTACCGGTTAAAGGATCTGGAGAAAAAGAAAAACCTCCGCGCAAAAACCAGCTATCATTTAATTGATCGGGCTGACCATAATATGTATACTTACTCCATTTTGTAGAAGTATAATCTGCACCAATGCTCCATTTTTTTACCTGGAAAATTACGTTACCAATATTTTTATTTAACATGAAGCCTGCAGAATAAGTAAGTGGAACATCAATCTTTCCCGGTATATTGGGTTGTTTTGCTACACTGTCAATACCAATTACAGAACCGTCGCTTCCATACTGAAATGTTTCTCTTGTAATTGTTCGTTTTGCATTTAGATCCTGTTGCAATGTTCCGTATGCGCCAATATTTAAATCGTATGTTTCAACATTTTTTGTTATAAGATTTGTTTTTTTGCTTAAAACAAAATGCATCATTATGCCAGGATTCAAGAAAACTCCGCCATATGTTGTAGTATCGGTTGAATTTGATCTATACCAATTTTGAAAACTGCTGTCTGCAGGAAAATCTATTTTTGTGCTGGTATATTTGGTGCCCCATTCGTATCCTCCATTAACACCAATACTAAAATTTGTTTTAAGTTGACTGCCCCATCTTTTTCCTAGACCAATAAAAGCCTGGTTCAATCCACCATTACCTTCATATAAAGTATGCAGACTGTCTGAAACACCAATACTATCGTAATTAATTCTGCTGCCATCTTCAACACTGTAATTAATGCGTGTGTAAGGTCTTAAACCAAAAATTAAAAATGCGCCTGTCTTCCTGTTTAACGGAACTCCTAATTGTATATAAGAAGGTAAAAAATTTGTTGAGTTGTATTTGTTAACAGGATTAGCACTGCGCAATGTGCGTGCATCAATCGTTAATCCAAAATCATACGTTACAAGACCCAGGTAACCATAACTCGCGGGATTAACCGTGTTTATCGATTGCGCGTCGGTAACAGCTGCGGATAAGCCACCCATTCCGCGATTCGCAATATTCTGTTGCGGAAAAAGATCACCTAAACCATACCGGGAGAATGGCGAATTCTCCTGCGAAAAAGCAGTAACAGAAAAAAATAAAAACGCAATACAAACAAAAAAATAATTAGCTGTTGGCTTCACTAATAGCATAGAGTCCTTTATAAAGTAAATGAGGGCTTGCAAATATCTTGTTTTTGAGATGAGGCACAAAAAAGCCCATATCTCCACCGGTTAAATGCACGTTAAAGTTGCTGTAACGCAAATTGTATTCTTCAATAATTCCATCAATTTCTTTGCTTATGCCTAACACAACGCCACTTAATATGTTTGTTTTGGTATCATAACCAACAAGCGGAAAATTTGAATCAGCTTTTACTAAAGGTAGTTTTGCTGTAAACTCATTCATCGCTTTAAAACGCATTTCTAAACCCGGCGAAATACTGCCACCTAAAAATTCATGAAACTTATTTACAAAATTGTAAGTAATACAAGAACCAAGACCAATCACCAAATTATGTTTATCAGGAAAAAAATGCACTGCCGCAGCAATTAAAGCCAATCTGTCTGCACCAATTGTTTCAGGCTTTCCTACAGGTGTAGAAAAAAATAATTTAGATTGATGTGTAAGCTTGTGAAATTTTGTTTTTACCGATAAAATATTTTCTATTTCCGGATTATGGTTTATCACAGAAGACAAGATCGATTTATCCGGCTTATAGGTGTTGAGTAAATTTTGTATTGTTTCATTTGAGTCATCATTCAGCGTTATTAATTCTTTTACATCATCATTATTAAACACAGCACATTTTAAACGGGTGTTTCCAAAATCTAAGCAGAGTGTTGTATGCATGAAATTATTTTTTGCTTTGACCAAAATCAAAGCCTTTTAATTCTTTAAAATGACCATTCATCTGAATTTTTTTCTTTAATGCTTCAGCACCTGCAACAACAGGAATTATTTTTTTTAAATGTCTGCGCAAATATTCCATGCGCTGATCTTCACGCAATAAATTCAGCAATTCATATTCTTCATTCAATGAAAGACCTGCGTGATGTGCAAGATCGTAGCTTGTTATTTCTTCATCTGGTTTTTTAAAATCTTTATTAATATTCAACAAACGATGTAATTCACGAACTGCACTTAAAACCGTTTTCAATTGCCTGCTATTACTTTTTTCATCATTCGCCAAATGTTTTACGATAGCACCGCTATAAAGTTTTGCGGGTATAGATTCAATTATTTCCAGCACACTAAAAACACTTACGCCTTTTACCGTAATATCCATTTTGCCATCATCGTATTGTTTTGCTATTTCAGTAATTTCAACCTGCGCTCCTGTTTCAGCAATTTTATTTTTTATCACCGGCGGTATTCCAAAAAGCTTTTTTTCTTTTTTCACGTCGCTTATTAATTGTTTATACCTGTCTTCAAAAATATGCAGGTTCACCTTTTCGCCCGGGTATATAACAATTTCTAAAGGAAAGATGGGAATAAAATTTGTCATAGATGCAAAAATAAATACTGTGTGGCTACAAAATCAATGCGCTTATTTTTGCTGTTTTTATTAACGTTTGAAAAGTATTCCGGGAAATATAATTATCAGCAGAACAGATAGCATTGGTGATGTAGTGCTTGCAATGCCAATGGCAAAAATTTTAAAAGATAGATTTCCGCAAATAAAAATTGCTTTGCTTGGAAAATCTTATACAAAGGCGATTGCAGAAACATGTATTTATTTTGATGCGTTTATTGATGTTGAAGATTTTCTTACAAAAGATATTTACGTATGTGGCGAAAAACCGCAGGCGATCATTCATCTTAACACAGTTTCAAAAATTGCAAAGCGTGCAAAGGAATTAAAGATCCCGGTAAGGGTTGGAACAGCTGGACGCTTATATCATTTACGTACTTGTAATTATCTTGTTCATTTTAGCCGTAAACGTTCAGACTTGCACGAAGCACAGTTAAATCTTAAATTGCTAAAACCCTTTGGCATTAAAGAAAATTTTTCACTTGAAACAATCGCAACATCTTACGGACTTGAAAAATTGCATCCTTTAAAAAATGAATATACTGAACTCATCAGCAAAAATAAATTCAATGTTATCATTCATACGAAATCACAGGGTAATGCAAGAGAATGGAGCATGGATCATTTTATAAAACTTATTCAAATACTTGATGGTGATAAGTATAATATTATTATTTCGGGAACGGAATCTGAAAGAAAATTTATACAGCCTTTATTAGAGGAAGTTGGAAAAAAAGTAATTGATGTTATTGGCAAAATTCCGCTTGATCAGTTCGTCACATTTATAAACGAATGCGATGCTGTTCTTGCCAACAGCACAGGACCATTGCATATTGCTGCAGCGCTTGGAAAAAATGCAATTGGAATTTATCCGCCATTAAAACCTAAACATGCAGGCAGATGGGGACCAATTGGCATAAGAGCCGAAGTATTTACATTGGACAAATTTTGTGAAAAGTGTAAACTCACAAAAGATTTTTGCGCTTGCATAAATTCTATTCAACCGGCAGCTATAAAATTGTCGTTAGATAAATTAATGAATGAAAAACTTGGCGGAATTAATAATCTGTAATTTTTAATTTGAAGGTTGCAAGAATTCTTTTGAATGAATTTTTAAGCTTCTTTGCGAATGAAAGTTTTGGTGTTTCAAGCGGACCGTTATATTCAGATCCTCTTTTCAGAAACAACTTTGTGAAAGTACTTGAGGTCATCCCCCACTTTGCAATAAACTCGTAATAGCCTTTATTTTTTTTAATGCGTTTAGTTGATTTAAATCCGAAATGATAAACGCGGCTCGCACTTACACCTTTAAAAATTCTTACACCTGCAGTCCACAGCTTCATTGAAAAATCAGGATCAGAATACATGCCCGGCGAAAATTCTGTACTGTAGCCGCCAACAAGATTCCATAAATCTTTATGCAAAATATTTGGCGGCCACGTTGACCCATTCCAATCTTTAAAAGGAATGCTTTCAAATTCATTCAATAATTTTTGTTCATCAAATGATGAAATATCTGTTCCAAAACTTTTTTCTATCGAGCAAATGCTTTGAGCTTTTGGTTCAATAGCAGTTGCTGAAAGAAAGAAAAATTTATCCGAGATTTTATTTATTTCTTCCCATAAAAACTTGTCCCAGTTTTTGCATGCATACATATCGTCATTCATGTACAAAATATAATCTGT
>DASZUY010000056.1:0-18052 GCA_035547495.1 Parafilimonas sp.
GCGGGCATTTTACTCGCCCTGCTAAGTTTTGCTTTTATCTCAAAAACGGATAGAACAATTACAGGAACAATCAAAGGCGAAAACGGAAATATAATTATTGGCGCAACTGTCACAGCTAAAGGAAGTAAGGTTGCTGTAGCATCTGACGTTTATGGAAAGTTTTCTATTGTAATTGATGACAAAATAAATGCGCTTGAAGTTTCCGCTATCGGGTATGAAACAGAAACAATAAAGTTGACAGGTAAATCAAATTATACAATTACACTTAAAGCACAAACTTCAAATCTTCAGGATGTAGTTGTTACTGGTTATGGTGTTCAGGCGCAAAGATCAATTAAAGGAAGCGTTGCCGGTATTGCAATTCAGGAATATGATAAAGCATATTATTCATCACCGAAAATAGTAAAGGATGAAGAAGAAAAAACCGAAAATGATTCATGGCGTTGCAATGATAGTTTCAATACAGAAGGTTATGATCACATCACGGAAAACCCATTTTTAAAAGTTGCGGATAACCCGCTTTCAACTTTTTCTATTGATGTTGATGCGGCATCATATGCAAATGTTCGCCGCTTTATTAATGAAGGTGAATTACCGCCCGCAGGTGCGGTGCGCATTGAAGAGCTCATCAATTATTTTACTTATAATTATCCGCAGCCACAGAATGATGATCCGTTTAGCATCAACACAGAAATTGCAAATTGTCCTTGGAATGCACAACATAAACTTGTTTTGATTGGATTCCAGGGAAAAAAGATATCAACCCAAAACCTCCCTGCGTCCAATCTTGTTTTTTTAATTGATGTTAGCGGCAGTATGGATGAAGAAGATAAACTGCCTCTGGTAAAATCATCTTTAAAATTATTGGTTGATCAACTGCGTGCACAGGATAAGGTTTCGTTGGTTGTATATGCGGGCAATGCAGGTTTAGTATTGCCCGCAACAAGCGGCGATGATAAGATAAAAATTAAAGATGCAATTGATGCATTGGATGCAGGTGGTTCAACTGCAGGCGGCGAAGGAATTAAACTGGCATATAATATTGCGAAAAAGAATTTTATAAAATATGGAAATAATCGTGTGATACTTTGCACCGATGGCGATTTTAATGTTGGTGTAAGCAGCGAAGATGCATTGCAAACGTTGATCGAAAATGAAAGGCAATCAGGTGTGTTTCTTTCTGTGTTGGGATTTGGAACAGGTAATTACCAAGATTCAAAAATGCAATTGCTTGCAGATAAAGGCAATGGAAATCATAACTATATTGATAACAGCAGCGAAGCAAAAAAAGTTTTTGTAAATGAATTTGGTGGCACATTATTTACGATAGCAAAAGATGTAAAACTGCAAATAGAATTTAATCCTTATAAAGTACAAGGCTATCGCCTGATTGGGTATGAAAACCGTTTGCTGAACAAAGAAGATTTTAATGATGATAAAAAAGATGCGGGCGAATTAGGCAGCGGTCATACAGTTACAGCTTTGTATGAATTAATTCCTGCAGGCCTAAACGATACTATGCTGAAAACAGTTGATCCATTGCGGTATCAAAAGACAAAATCACCAGCAAAAAATAATTTTAATAATGAAGTAATGAACATAAAACTGCGTTATAAAAAACCGGATGGTGATAAAAGCATATTAATAGAGCATCCTTTAGAAGATGAGAATACAGCATTCAATTCAACATCTGATAATTTTCGCTTTGCTGCTTCAGTTGCAGAATTTGGAATGTTATTGCGCAATTCTAAATACAAAGGCAATGCAGATTTTTCATCTGTAAAACAAATTGCGAAATCAGCATCGGGTAATGATGAAGAAGGATACAGAAAAGAGTTTCTGAACCTTGTAAAAAAAGCATCAGCATTAAAACAAAAAGAAACAGCTGCGGTTGAAGACGACGATAATTAGTTTCCTTTAAAAAAAATTGCCTCACTGCAGTGAGGCAATTTTGCCTGTTGATGTTGATTATTTATCATTCCGTTTTTTCAAGTTTTATATCACCAATTACGTCAGAACGGTCGGTGCAATAATCTGAAATGAGCTTAAGTGAAAGTGTATCGCCATCTACTTTAAAAGAATATTTGCCAACGCCGGAAGTGTCGCACTGGCTGTTGCCATACAATTTTTCTATGCTGAGCACTGTATCTTGCGCAGTGTATTTCATCGCTTCAATATCTGAATGATCTTCTGCATTTGTTACATCAAGCGTATCTGCGCCAAAATTAAAAATAACATCAAGCGGCTGATCAAGCTGAAGCGTTGCTTTCCATTTTGTATTGGCAAGTTGCGCATGTGCACTCAAAGCGGTTAAAAAAATTCCTATCAGTAAATAAAAAATTCTTTTCATAATTATAATTTTTAAACCGAATATACATTTTAAACTTCTAATTCCGTTAACCGAAATGATAAGCGAATGATTTCAAAAATCTTTATTTTACACCTTTAAAAATGGCTGCTTGAAAAAAATATTGTTGCGCTTGTTTTTATTTGCGCTTGTTCTTAACTGCTCTGCTACTTTTTTATTTGCACAAACAAAACCCGATACTGTAACAACCGGTATTTATATAACCAGCATTCACGATATAAATTTTAAAGACCAGGAATACACGCTTGATTTTTGGTTGTGGCTGAAGTATAAAAATCCTGATTTCGACTTTGTGAACAATCTTGAAATTCCGATGGCGAAATCAGTTGATAAATCTTTTACAACGATAGATACAACCGTTGACGGCAGAGTTTATATTTTAATGAAGCTGCAATGTGTAATGAAAGATTCATGGAAGATTACAAACTTTCCTTTCGATAAACAATATCTGCGGCTTTCAATTGAAAATTCCCAGTACGATGTGAAGTCGCTTGTGTTTAAACCAGACACGCTAGGAAAGCATTATGATCCGCGCTTTACACTGAATGGATGGGCAATAGACAGTTTTCATATGATGGCCGGAGTGAAACTTTATGAAACTGCGTTTGGCGATCCGGATTACAGTAAGCCGCACAGCGATTACAGTAATTTTCGCATAAGGCTGAGCATTCATCGCAATGCGATGGGTTTGTTTTGGAAACTATTTATCGGCATGTATATAGCTGCGCTTATTGCTTATGTATGTTTTTATATTCATGCTGATAGTATTGATTCAAGATTTAGTTTAAGCGTGGGTGCGCTGTTTGCGGTAATCGGTAATAAATATATTGTTGACGCATCATTGCCGGAAACAGTGACGTTTACTTTAGTTGATACACTGCATGGCATTACGCTGTTATTTATTCTTTGCGTGGTGGCTGCAAATGCATGGTCGCTTGCATTAACTAAAAAAGGTGATTTAAAAAGAGCGAACAGGTTTGATATTATAACTGCGCAGGTTTTGTTAGCGCTCTACATCATCCTGAATATTTATTTTATACACAATGCCATAAATTAAATAAGGTTGATAACCGTAAAAAGATCACCAACCTTATACATAAAATAAATTCGGTTACCAATATTTGAAACCTGTTAATCTTGCGTATTCAATCTTAGCTAAACACAATTGGTATTCATATTGAAGTTGCGTTAACTGTGCACGTTCAAGATTTACTGCAGCATCTGTAATATCTGTATTCAATCCAATTCCATTTAAATAACGGCTTGATGCAATTTGTTCTGCAGATACAGCCGTTTCAATTTGCGACTGCATGTTATTTATTTTTTCTGTGTTGGTTTGAATATCGGTAAGCGCCTGCTGAATGTTTTTCTGATAATCATTGCTTAAAGATTCCTGCGCCAACTGGTTTTGTTTTACCTGCGATTCTGCAATAGTTATTTGCTTTTTTGTTTTAGCATTATAAATCGGCACACGTAAAGTAACACCTGCATTGTAATTGAATTTCGGCTGATTTACATCGGGTACATAACCGTTTTTTACGCCAACGTTCGCGCCTGCACTTAAAGATGGTTTGCTTGTAAGTTTGCTAATAGCAAGATCAGCCTTCGCCTGTTCAACACGATCTTGTGCAAGTATAAAATCCGGTGCTGATGTTTGTGCTGTAACAAGTGCATCTGAAGTAGGTTCTACGGCAACTGAAAAATCAAATGAAGTATCTGAAACATTTGTGTTTCCGCTGGTGTATTGCAACAGCGTAATTTGTTTTTGAAGATTGTTCAAAAGATCTTCACGATGATTTTGCTCTGCATCAATTTGCGCCTGAATGTTCAATACATCAAGCTTTATAGCATCGCCATTATTTAACCTGTCTTGTGCAATTTTTTTGTTTGAGTTAAGAAAATTTAAAACGCTGTCTTCAACAGTTATTGCCTTTTTCAAATAAACAATATTGTAATAAACGGTTGAAACATTACTCGCCAATTGCGTTTGTACGTTTTGTACATTATCAATTGAATATTTAAGATTCGATTTTGCTTTATCAATGGAAGCTTTCAGTCTTCCAAAATCCAACACCATATAATTTGCGCCAACATGTGCATCATATGCATTCACCGGCGCAAACTGAAAGTTTACTGTTTCACCATTTATTGGAAATGGTAAGGTAATTTTTGGCTGAATGTAAGTGTAGCTTGCATCTCCATCAACATTTGGCAAATTTGTTTTTGCAAGATCAAGACCTTCTTGTGCTATTTCTATTTGGTTGGTTGCCTCTTTAACTTTTGGATAATAGCTGAATGAAGCATCGATCAATTGTTTTAATTCATTATTCGGAGTAACCTGCGCAAATGTTGCTATTGAAAAAATGATGAGAGCTAATGTTAGCAAATATCTTTTCATGTTAACTGCTTTTTGTTTATCTGTCTTAGAATAAAAATGTGTTCTCATAATTAAATTAATGCGCTTCCATTACTGCGCCGCCGCCATTGTTAAACGTTTTTTTCTTTGCTCTTAAAAATGCTACAAACGGAATGATCACTATGAAAAATAATGATATCAATCTGAATGTATCAAGATACGAGAGATAGTAAGCCTGCCTGTCAACCTGCGCGTTTAAAACAGCAAGTGCAGAATGCGTCGCACTCACACTGTCCAAACCCATTCTTGAACCTAATCCTTGCGAAGTGGCGCCCAATCTTTGTGTTAACGCAGGTGCACCTTGTGTAAGGTTACTCACCAAATTCATTCTATGTATTAAGTAGTGATGCGCGATATAATTATTTGCAATAGCAATACCAAATGCACCACCTAACTGGCGAATCATATTATTTAATGCAATACCAGAGGAATAATCTTTTGGTTGTAAACCTGCAACTGCCTGGTTAATTAACGGCAGCATCACCATTGAAAGCCCCGCAGATCGCAGCACAAACGGGAAGAAGAAATTCCATATTCCAACATCAGGACTCATTTGCGAAGCAAGAAATGTAAATACTGCAAACAGAATAAATCCCGTCACAACAAACGGAATTGCTGAAACACCACGGCTCATCATCTTTCCAATAACAGGCATTAGAATTACTGAGATTAAAGAAGGTGCTAATAATGATAAACCTGTTTCATACGCTGTAAATCCCAGCACGCGTTGCGCAAGTACAGGATATACAAACACCGATGTGTACAATCCGAATCCGACGACAAAAGTAAAAATAGTAGTAAACACAAGATTGCGGTTACCCATCACCCTTAAATTAACTGCGGGCTTTTTAATATTTAATTCGCGAATAATAAAACTTGCGATGCCCACAACCGCTACAGCAGTACAAATGCGAATGGTATTACTGCTGAACCAATCTTCTGTTTCTCCTCTTTCAAGCACATATTGCAAACAGCCGATGCCCGCCGCAAGAAATAAAATTCCGGTGTAATCAATATACATACCTTTCTTGTGCTCGCCCTCGCCCGGTTTCTTGTCAACAAAAGTGTAAGCAAGTAAAGTAGCTACAATACCGATTGGAACATTGATCATAAATATGAGCGGCCAACTAAAGTGTTCGATGATTAATCCGCCAATGGTTGGACCAAAAGTAGGACCAAGCACCATGCCCATTCCAAATAAACCGGATGCGATAGGTCTGTCTTGTTCTGAAAATGCATCAAATAAAATGGCTTGCGAAGTAGAAAGTAAAGCACCGCCGCCAACACCTTGTATAAAACGCCAGATAATAATTTCAACAAGACCTGTTGACTGTCCGCACATGTACGATGCTATTGTAAAAATTATCATCGATACGAGATAATAATTTTTCCTGCCGAAATATTGCGCTAAAAAACTTGTAAGCGGAATAATAATTACGTTGGCAATTGCATAAGATGTAATTACCCAGCTCATGTCTTCGATACTTACACCAAGACTTCCTGCCATATCAGTTATGGCAACATTTACAATGGAAGTATCAACCAACTCCATCACCGCAGCAGAAACTGTTGTAAGAACAATGATATATTTTGCGACCTTGTTCATTAAAATATTTTTTCGTGAGTCGTGAACCGTTAAACGTGAATTAAAAAATTCAAATTATTTTATTGATTCCCGATACAAGTTTTATTTAGTTGATTCCTGAAAGTTTTTGTCGTCAATCGTAAATGCCGATCACTTCACATTACAATATATTCACGATGCAAGTTTGACGATTCACGCGGTTATTTTGTTGGAATACTTACGTAAGCACTTAACCCTGCTCTTAAAATATTTTTATATTGAGGAACATTATTAATATCAATTTTCACCGGAACACGTTGCGTTACTTTAATAAAGTTGCCGCTTGAATTATCCGGAGGTAAAATAGAAAATCTTGCGCCCGTTGCTTCGCTCAAACTTCCAACAGTTCCCTGCAACGTTGAATCAGGATAAGCATCTAAAGAAATTTCAACCGGCATTCCCTGGTGAAATTTTCTTATCTGTGTTTCTTTAAAGTTTGCAACTACCCAATAGGTTGTATCATTCACAATAGAAAATAATGGTGTTCCAGGCTGCACATATTGACCAACAGTAATGTTTAATTTGCCCAGTTTGCCAGATGTAGGTGCATATATTTTTGTGTAAGAAATTTTTAATTGCTGTTGCTGAATTGCAGCTTCTTTAACACCTAACGCCGCTTGCACTTTTTGCAAACTTGCCTGTAAAACGGCAATCCTGCTTTGTGCGGTAGAAAGATTGCTTTGATTATTAGAAGCCTGTTGTTTAGCCTGGTCTAAATTAAATTTACTATCGTCTAATTGTTTTTTTGTTATAGCCTGATCGTTAAAAAGATTTTGATCACGCTGATATTCTTCCTGTGCCTGCTGCACTTTAATAGAAGCCAACTGAATGTCGCCGCGGTTACTGCCTAATGAAATCTCTGCATTTTTTAAAGCTGCCTGTGCATTTGTAATATCAGCCTTCGAAGCCTCATAATCTGCCTGCATTTGCAAGAGTTGTGTTTGAAGTTCAGCATCATCAAGCTGCACTAATAACTGCCCGCTTTTTACAGAATCGTAATCTTTTACGGCGATGTATTTTACATAACCACCCACACGTGGAAGTACTGGAGAAATATTTGTTTCTACTTGTGCATCATCAGTGGTTTCGTGGGTAATCGCATAAGAAATTTTTGTCCATCCCCAAATTAATCCTGCAATTACAATAATGCCAATAATTACAAAACGTACCGGGGATTTTTTCTTTTTTTGTTGATTGTTCTCTGTGCCCTGTTGTTCCTGGTTTTCTTTAGCCATTTCTTTTTAATTTAATTATTTAATAAATGTGCATCCATTAGTTGTCTTAAATGATTGCGTACACGTTTTCTAAATTTTATATCATCATATGGCACATAATCGTCTTCTTTGTTCATGATTTTATTGCAAAATTTTTTCGATAACAAAACCTGGTTAATGGTTCCCATAAGTGATGCCAGGGTTAGCTCTACATCTACTTTTTTAAACTCCCCATTCTTTATACCGGTTTCAATAATTCGTTTTATAATAGATGAATTAGGAGCCAGGTGGCTTACAATAGAGTTCTGTAATTCATCACGCAGGTTAAGTATCAATTCCTGGTAAATTAACCGGTGAAAAGAGCGATGAGTAAAAAGTTTTTCAACGTAGGAATCTATTATTGCATATATTTTCTCAATGGAAGAAAGCTGTTCGTTCTTAAGAATTTCATCCAGTAAACCCCGTGTTACTGAAGATTTATATTCAACAATTTTCTCAAATAACTTTTCTTTGGAGCCAAAGTAATAATTCACCATTGCGAGATTTACAGATGCTTTTTCTGCAATATCTCTTATTGATGTACCCTCGTAACCCTTGCCGGCAAAGAGATCCATTGCCGTTTCTATGATATGTGTCCGCTTGTCCTTCATGCACAAAATTTAAAACGGGCACAAAATTAAACAAACGTTTAAAACTAAACAAACGTTTAATTAATATTTTTTAAAAATTAATTTTAGAATGATTTTACTGGTAAGTATAAGTTACTGTTCCCAGTAATTCCTGGTGTTTATCAAACAAAACATCTTTTGTTTTTAATCCCCGGTCATCATAAACATATTGCCAGGTTACATAATCGGAAGAGCCTTGTGGTATTTGTGTGAGTTGTGATAATACACCATTATTATTATACGCAAATAAAAAATCAGGAAGCATTTGTTGTGCGCGGGTATTAAAGCGAACAATATCTGTTAATTGATCGCTGTCGTTATAATAATAAAAATAATGTTCGATTATCCTGTTTTTCTTTATCCATAATTCTTCAATAATATTTTGCTTATCATCTTTTTTGAAATGAACAAAAGTTGTATCAGCATTGTCTTTTATCCGAAGCATAGAATCAGGGATATCATTTGTATAAAACCATTTATGCACTTCTATACTATGCATATTTCGTGAAGTATCGTCGGTTTCTGTTTCAATCCAATCAATATTTCCGGCATCATTATATTTATAATTTACCATTGTCATAACGTTTGCAGAGCTGTCAATGGATTTTGATAAAAGATTGTTGGTGTAATATTCCAATGTTTCTGTTGCACCTGTTGCTTCCAGCGAAATATCAGTAATAACTAAAGAACCATTATTTGTTATTTGTCTTTTATAAGCGAAACCTGTTGTGGGTGTGTTATCTGCTTCCACACTTGTAGCCGTAACCAGTTGAATGTTGTTTCGTTTTAGCGTGTTATAAATTTCATTTGATTGTTTCAGGGAAACGATATCATTATAATAATATTGGCACCAGGATGTTTTAAAAATAAAAAAAGTTAAAGCGGTTACCAGTAATGCTTTCATTTAATGAATTATGTTATTTGAGTGCAACAAAAGCGGCAAGGTATATATTGCGGTTAAAATGTGTTGTGTATTTTTAGTGAATTTTTAAAATGTCTCACGGAAGATTAAGAACGGAAAAAAATTGTTTAAATTGTAACGCGCAGGTGTATGGGCGATTCTGCAGCGTTTGCGGCCAAGAGAACATTGAGCCAAAAGAAACTTTCTGGCAATTGCTTTCACATTTTGTTTACGATCTTTTTCACTATGATGGTAAAGCGGTTTCAACCATTAAAACATTATTGTTTCACCCGGGTTTATTAACTTATGAATATGTTCGCGGAAGAAGAGCAAGCTATCTTCACCCAATAAGATTGTACATCTTTATTTCGGCAATGTTTTTTTTATTGGTCTTCGGGTTTTCTCATTCAGACAATGTGGTTTCTGCTGAAAATTTTAAAGCTGAAATTTTGCATGATAAAGATTCATTGCAAAAAGCATTAACTACTACAAGCGACACACTAAAGCGTAATGAACTAACTAAGCAAATAAAGCAGGAAGATGAGCTTTTACACATTTATGATGTTACAGGAATGCAAATGGATAGTAGTAGTGTTAAAAGCCAGGATACAATTTCACTTGCTAAAGGTGTTATTCTAACGGATAACACACCCGGAACAATTGCGGAATATGATTCGATACAAAAAGCACTTCCTGAAAAATCAAGAGATGGATGGTTGATGCAAAAGATAGAGCATAAAGTAATTTCTATCAATCAAAAATATAAAGGCAGAAGAGTTGAATTTTATCAAGCTATTAAAGAAAAGTTTGTTCATTCACTACCGCAAATGATGTTTGTTTCTGTGCCGGTGGCTGCGCTTATTTTTTCGTTATTATATATCCGAAGAAAAAAATTTACTTATGTTCAGCATGGCGTTTTAATCGTGCACATTTATAGCGCCGTTTTTATATTTAATTTACTGGTTTATGCACTTGGTTTATTAAATGATTATTTACATTGGCAATTCCTAAGTGTGCTCAGCTCTATCACTGTAATTTTTATCTTTTTTTATGTATATAAATCAATGCGAAATTTTTATGAGCAGCGCAGGTTTAAAACCATTTTAAAATATTTCATTTTTCTTTTGTGCTATTCGGTAGTGCTCGCGTTGCTATTAATTATTTTTTCACTAACATCTTTAATACAGGTTTAATATGAATAATTATAAAGACAGTTTTGAAAGACTGGTGCAGATTATGGATGAATTGCGCGAAAAATGTCCGTGGGATAAAAAGCAAACCATTCAAACCTTGCGCACAATGACGATTGAGGAAACGTATGAATTAACGGATGCCATCACAACTGTAAACTGGAATGATATTAAAGAAGAATTAGGCGATATTTTACTGCATATAATTTTCTATGCGCGAATTGCGAATGAGCAAAACAAGTTTACTTTAAATGATGTAATTGAAACCATCTGCAATAAATTAATTAAACGCCATCCGCATATTTATGGTGATGTAAAAGTGAATGATGATGAAGATGTAAAAAAGAACTGGGAGAAAATTAAATTAAGTGAAGGAAAAAAATCTGTGCTGGATGGTGTGCCCGTTTCTTTGCCTGCCGTTGTAAAGGCAACACGTGTACAGGAGAAAGCAAAACAAGTGGGTTTTGAATGGCACAATAAAGAAGACGTTTGGTTAAAAGTTGAAGAAGAGACAAAAGAATTGCAGGTGGCAATATCAGCAAATGACAAAGAACAAGTGGAAGAAGAGTTTGGCGATTTGCTTTTTAGCCTTATAAATTATGCCCGCTTTTTAAATATTGATGCAGAAAATGCGTTAGAGAAAACAAACAAAAAGTTTATTCATCGTTTTAAGCGAATGGAAGCCATTGCTGCAGCTGAAAATAAAAATCTGCACGACATGCAGCTTGAGGAAATGGATGCGATTTGGAATATTGTAAAAAAAGAAAAACCGCTTACTTGATTGAAACTATCAAAAATGCAATTAATAAAAACGCCTGGCTTTTTTTAGCGGCAGCCTGGTTATATACGCTTTCATTTATTTTCACCAATTATCTTTCTTATAGTTCTTCTGCAACAAAAGTTGCAAACATTTTAAGTGATTATATAGAGGGGGAAGAAAATTCATTCAAAAATATTTTGCATGATACAAGCATAATTGCATCGATAATAAAAGATGCGCCTTCGCAATCAAAAGAACAGCTTGTTACAGATGGACAGGGGATTTTTGCATACCAGTTAAATGATGTCGGCGATCCCATACAAATCTTTTGGAACACAAATAAAATGGCGGTTGCACCGGGCGATCTTGCTGATGCCGATGGTAGTTATGTGGTGAATTATCAAAACGGTACGTTTGAATTTATAAAGAAGACAATTATATGGAATAACATTACCTATTTTTTCTGCACGCTTATTCCAATTCATTGGGAATATTTTTTGCAAAACGAATACCTGAAACCTTCTTTTGCTGTACACCAGGAAATTGGTAATAGTTATAAAATAACAGACGCTTACCAGGGTGCGCCCGTTAAAAATTCTGATGGAAAAGTTCTCTTCGGGGTAAAAGAAAAAAGCGAATCGCACATAGATGTGCCGGGCAGTTTTTCAATTTTATTGCGAATAATTGCATTGATTATTCTTTTTGTTTTTATAAATAATGTTGCGGCAGAAATCGTTCGAAAGAAAAATTTTGCAAGTAGTTTTACATTTCTTGTTGTGTTATTTTTTCTTTTACGATTAACGGTTTACCTGTTCCCGTTTCCTTTCGATTACCATGTGCTTAATTTATTCCGAAGTTCCGTTTATTATGGTGGAATGATAAACAGTTCGCTGGGTAATCTTTTGTTTAATTCCGTTCTTTTAATGTGGCTGATTATTTTTTTCAGAAGATTTTACAGGGCTGCAGATTATCCAATCAGGTCAACAAAACTTCTCTCCATAAGAATTATCATAAGATATTCTGTTTTCCTACTGATTCCTCTGTTGACTTTTTACGTGGCAAATATTGTTAGCAGCCTGGTCACTAATTCAACGATAAGTTTTAATGCCTCAGACTTTTTTTCGCTGAATATTTATTCATTTATCGGTTTTGCAATTATATGTATGTTGCTATATGTATGGTTGTATTTAACAGGATTAATGGTGCAAACTTCACTATCATTGCCGCTTTCAATTTTTTGGAGGCTTCTGTTATTTATAAGCTGTTCGTTTCTTCTTATAAGCCTCAAACTTTTTCACGCACAAACACCGATACTATTAATCGCCATTGCATTTCTTGTACCTGTTATTGTTTTTATTGAATACAAAAACAATCCTTCAGTTTCCTCACTTGTTAGCTCATCATTTTTTATTATTTGGGCGCTTATTGTTACGGCGGCAGCTTCTGCATTAATTGTTTACCAGAATAGCATTACTGAAAAAGCGAGCAGGGTTAAAATAGCCGAATCCATGCAGCAGGATGTTGATTCATCATCCATTCATTTAATAAATATTGCTTTGTCTGGTATTACCGACCGGTTTTTGCAAGATAATTTTTACAGGCTGCAAAATGCCGATTCAAACAGAGTGATCAGGGATAGCCTTACAACACAAATGTTGTCAACTTATGCAGATAAATATCTAACACGTATTTATTTTTTTGATAGCAGCAACAAACCACTTTATAACGATGAATCATCAAGCTATGATGTTATAAACTCTGTTGTGGAAAATAAAGGAACGCCAACAGGTGTGCAAAATCTTTGGTATTTTAAATCAAGCAGCGGTAATTATAATTACATTTTTAAGAAACAAATTGCAAATGATAGTGCACTGCTGGGCAGTATGTTTGTTTTAATTCAATCCAAATCTCTTAAAAATAATGCGCTCACGCCCGAACTGTTTAAGCAAATGAATGATGTTACAACGCAGGTTGATAAAGGTTATGCGTTTGGCATTTATGACAGGCGAAGATTGGTGTCATCTTTTTCCGGTTTTAATTTTGCTGATTCAGTAGCACCGCAACAAATACCGAAACTGAAATATTACTATATAGATTCTCTTGGTTATAGTCAATTGTGGTATCATGCAACCGCTGACAAACTTATTATTATTGCGAAAAGGAACAACCTGCTCTTTAATTATATTACGCTGTTTGCATACTTGTTTGTTTTGTTTATTGTGCTTGCTTTTATCGTGCATGAAAGCAAACGCGTTTTAGAAGAACCGGTTCAAAAATTTTCTTTACGTAATCTTTTCAGGTTTAATATTCGAACGCAAATTCAAACAACGATAATTGGTTTAAGTGTTTTTTCTTTTTTGGTAATTGGTGTAGCCACGATATCATTTTTTATTTACAGGTTTAATAAGAACACAACTGCGCAATTAATAAATTCATCGCAGATTATTGCCAATGAAATAAAACAGGCATTAAATTCTGATATTGGTTCGCAGGAAGATTTTGAAAAGAAGATTGAAGATATTTCTGCAATACACAACACTGATATAAATTTTTATGACAGAAGTGGCAATCTCATTGCATCATCACAGCCATATATCTACAGCAAAGAAATTTTAAGTAATAAGATTAATCCCGTTGCATTTTACGAAATGCATTACCGGCACAGCACACGATTTGTACATGAAGAGAGGATAGGAAATTTTTCCTACCAAAGCATTTACATGCCGGTTAAAGATGAAAGTGATGAAACGATTGCTTATCTAAATATTCCGTTATTAAGTTCTCACACAGAATTGCAGGAAGAGATATCTGATTTTCTCATCACCGTTATCATCTTAAATGCGCTCATTTTTATTTTTGCCGGCGCAATTGCAGTTACGCTTACAGGTAGAATAACTTCTTCGCTTGAATTAATTGGCAATAAAATGAAAGAAATAAATATCGGCAGTATGAACGAAGAGATTGCCTGGGAAACAACGGATGAAATAGGAATGCTTGTGGAAGAATACAACAAGATGGTAAAAAAACTTGAACAGAGTGCAGTAGCACTGGCAAGAAGTGAACGTGAAGGTGCATGGCGGCAAATGGCAAGACAGGTAGCACATGAAATAAAAAATCCGTTAACGCCGATGAAGCTGAGCATTCAATACCTTCAACGTGCAATGGAAAGCAATACAGCCAACGCAGTTAAACTTTCAAAAAAACTTGCTTCATCGTTAATAGAACAAATAGATCAGCTTGCTAAAATAGCAAGTGATTTTTCTCAGTTTGCAAACATTGAACAAACAAACCCTGAGCATTTTGATATAACTGAAGTAATACAAAGCCTTGTGAACATTTATAAAACGGGATCGCAAACAGAGATCAAATATGTGCATGATAAAAACAAGGCAGAAATTTTTTATGATAAGGCGCAGATAAACCGCTTGTTTACAAATCTTATAAAAAATGCAATTGAAGCAGCGAAAGAAAATGAGAATGTTGAAATTTTTATCAAGCAGTTTATTGCAGACAATCATATCATCATTTCAGTAAAAGATAATGGCAATGGCATTAAAGAAGAATTGCAATCAAAAATTTTTGATCCAAACTTCACTACAAAAACTTCGGGCACCGGCTTAGGACTTGCTATTTGTAAAGCCATTGTTGAAAAGGCAAATGGAAAAATATGGTTTGTAACTGCGCCTGAGGAAGGAACGATTTTTTTTGTTGAGCTGCCTTTAGCTTAAATATTTTACTGTGTTTTGCCGCTGGCTTATATTGCGCTTCATCTTAACTAAATGATCTCTTCTCTCAGCGATTTTAAAAATATTTTTTTTATTGGCATTGCAGGAACCGGCATGAGTGCGCTTGCACAATATTTAAATGAAACAGGTAAAAAAGTTAGCGGCAGCGACAGGTATTTTAAACCTTATGCTATAAACGAAACAAAAAATAAATTAGAAGCAGAAGGTATTATTTGCTTTGAACAAACAGGTGAAGGTGTTAATGCTTCTATTGATCTTGTTGTTGTTTCAACTGCAGTTGAGGATACGGTGTATGAAGTGCAAAAAGCAAAGCAGTTAAATATACCCATCATTAAACGCAGCGATTTATTGGCGTTGATTGCAGAGAGTAAAAAAACGATTGCTATTGGTGGTACTTCCGGCAAAAGCACAACGGTTGCTATGTTGTTTGAAATTTTAGATGCTGCAGGCTTAAAGCCCGGGCTTATTAGTGGTGCAGGATTAACGCGTTTGATAAAGCAAAACAAGATTGGAAATGCACAGGCAGGAAAAGGAGAGTGGCTGATAATTGAAGCAGACGAAAGTGATGGTAGCATTATAAAATATAAACCAGAAATTGGCGTGTTGCTGAATGTTGATAAAGACCATAAAGATTTACCTGAGCTGATGCAACTTTTCGAACAATTTAAAAACAACAGCAAAAATTTTATCGTTAATCAAAATAATAAGCTGGCTGCACAACTTTCTCAAAGTTTTAAACAAGATTTTTCAACTGATGAAAGAAGTAATGCTGCTTATCATTTAAAAGATTTTTTTCAGCAAGGATTTGAAATTTCTTTTACAGTTGATCAAACTCAATTCAAATTAAAGGCACCAGGAAAACATAACGCAGAAAATGCTTTAGCTGCAATTGCTGCTGCAAATTTTATCGGTGTTGATTTAAAAACTTGCGCAAAGGCCTTACAACATTATGAAGGCATTTATCGCCGCCATCAAATAATCGGAAATAAAAATGGTATTTGGCTTATTGATGATTTTGCGCACAACCCGGCAAAATGTGCTGCAAGTATAAAAGCTTGTCAACCCGTTGCAGAAAAATTAATTGCCTGGTTTCAACCCCATGGCTTCGCACCGACAAAATTTTTGCGAAATGATTTTGTAAAGGAGATTGCTGATGCATTAAGACCGCAGGATGAAATTTGGATGAGTGAAATTTTTTACGCCGGCGGCACTACAACAAAAGATATTTCGGCAAATGATTTAATTAGCGACTTGAGGGCAATAAATAAAAATGCATTTTTTGTTGAAAACAGAAACGATCTTCCTTCTGCAATTCAATCGCATTTTACAAACAATTGTGTTGTTTTATTGATGGGTGCAAGAGATCCAAGTCTTGACAAGTTTGCGCAATATGTTTGGCAGCATATTTAATAATTATGCGTTCATGATCTTTTTCAAAAATTCGTCTTTACGTCTTGTTGAAACTTCAACTTCAGTTCCATCAAGCATTGTTACAGTTCCGCCTTTGCCTTTATGATACGTTTTTATGCACGCAAGATTTATTAAATGAGAATTATGAATGCGGTAAAAATTATATTCCTTCAGAAGCTCTTCAAACTCTTTTAATGTTTTTGCAACAAGCAGTTTTTGTTTATCTTTTAAAAACAGTGTTGTATAATTTACATTGCTTTCACAGCGAATAATATCATCTATCTGTATAAAAACAAACCCGGTTAAAACAGGAACACAAATTCTTTTTGAAGGATTTTGTATATTCTTTAAATTATAAAAGAGTGTATCAAATTTGTGCGCTAAATCTTTTTGTGAAATTTTTTCATTCAGCTTTTTAACAGCAGCTTGTAAGTCTTCAGCGTCAATCGGCTTTAATAAATAATCTATTGCACTGAATTTAAAAGCCTGCACGGCATACTTATCATAAGCGGTTGTAAAAATTACTTCAAAATTTATTTCCGGAAGATGCTTTAAAAAATCAAAACCTGTTTTGTCTTTTATTTCAACATCTAAGAAAACAAGGTTTGGTTTTACTGAATTAACTGCTTTTAAACCTTCTTCAACAGAATGAAATGAGCCACATAATTCTATACTGTCTCCGCAATAATTTTTTAGCAGGTTTCCCAGCCGGTCAATACAATGTTGTTCATCATCAACGATAATTGCTTTGGTCATTCAGCAAAATTAAAAACTTAATTCCAGTGGCAACTTAACTTCGGCTCTTACACCTTGTTCTTTGTTTTTAATGCTTACAGATGCATTTGCATTTTTTAGTTTATTAAGAATATCAATTCTTGCTTTTGTGATCTTCATACCTAACGATTTTTTTTCATGTGCCGCATCTTTCAACGCCTTCATTCCTTCGCCATTATCTTCAACAACACAATTTATCATGCCGTCTTTTTTATATATACTGATAATAATTTCTCCATCGCCGTCTTTATTTGCAATGCCATGCCAGATGCTGTTTTCAACAAATGGTTGCAATATCAGCGGAGGAATTAGAGTGTTGTGCTGGTCAATGTTTTCATCAACACGAATGTGATAATAGAATTTATTTTTTAATCTGAATTTTTCTAATTGCATGTACAGCTCCAAAGCTTTTAAATCTTCTGATAAAGAAATTTCTTTTTGCTCTGAATTTTCTAAAACCATACGCATAAGCTTTGCAAATTTTGCTGTAAACTCTGATGCGGTTTGTGTTTCATTTTTATCAATGTAATCTGCGATCGAGTTAAGCGAATTAAAAATAAAATGCGGGTTCATCTGCGCACGCAATGCTTTCATTTCTGTTTCAGTAACCTCTGCATTAAATTCTGCATCTTTCTTTTTGGTTTCTGCATCTTTTCTTTTTTTATAAAAAACAAAACTTATAATTATCGCGCTTAATAAAATTGCACCTGTAACTATCGAAATATTTTTTACCAGTTTTTGTTTCGAAATTTCCTGTTTAGCCAAAGCTTCCTGCTTATCATTTAAAGCTTTTTGAGCAGCTTCTTTTTTGTCGAACGCATACTGCATCTCAAGTCTTACGATTGCTTGTTTCTGCGCATCGTTAAAAATCGTATCACGTAAAACCACAGACTGCTTATAAATATTCAATGCATTTGAAAACGATCCGCTCTTTTCATACGTGTTACTTATATCTTCCAGTATTTGCGCCATTAAAGAATA
>DASZUY010000057.1:0-16599 GCA_035547495.1 Parafilimonas sp.
AAGAATTTTTTTTGGTGTTACAAAACCAATCTTGTGTTTTAATTTATTAAAAGCAGCATATGCAGATGCAAGCGAAACCTGCTGCTCAAGAATGGTAAGAATTAATGTTTGAAAAATAGCAGGTCTTGTCCACATCGGTGGCAAACCATGTTCATCAATAATTGCTTTCAGTGTTTCATCTTTCTTTGAAAGCAGCGCGCAAATACTATGAAAATTTTCTTTTGAAAAAACAGAATGCATTAAACAATCAGAATAAAAACTTCATTGAAGTATTTGCAAATGTTACACTTGAGCAACGCTTAATCATTACATAAAAAATTGCTCTTTCACAATCTTTCCATCTTTCACTTCGTACACGCAAAGTTCAGTCATATCCATTTCATGTCCGCCCTTCATGGCAACATGCATGTGCATAGTAATTGCAAAAGAATTTGAAGCAACAATCGGTTCCGAAACTTTCATTCCATGCATTTTTTCAACCATTGAATTCCATTTCTCACCTTTCTCTTTAATTGCCTGCAACCCTTTTGTTTCTTTTTCAAATTCAGCTGTACCATGTGGTTCAATACTTACAGCATCTTCGGCAAACAATTCATTTTGCGCAGTTTCAAAATCACCCTTATTGCAAAGTTCAACAAGGCGGTTAGCGATTTCCTGAGTTGTCATAAAAAAGTTTTTTTCAAATGTATTATAAGTTTTGAATTTTCTTTTCGTCAAACGTGAATCGTCAATCGTCAACATTAGCACCCATATTGTTTGAAATAATCACAAATTCGTGTCTCTATTCACGTTTCACGCTTAACCATTCACGATTTACAAACTCAACCAATAATTAAATTTAATCACCAGCGCTCTTGTTTTGGTTAAAAAAGATTCCGGGAAATAATTATCCGTATAAACAATAAATAAATCTGATGCAGGTTTATAGCGCCATTGAAAACGCGCATTAATATTTACGTTATCCTGTTGCTGGTTGTATTGAATATATGTTGTGAAAAAAAGCGTGTTTGTAAAAGTTATATCTATGCGTGGACCGATTAACCAAAAATGCGTGTTACCCCAAGGCTGCGGCAAAATAAGATTGCTGTAGGCAGCATTCAAACTAACATTTACATAAGGCTGAAACCGGAAGCCAACATTTGATGCGGCAGTAAAAATATTTCCATGATCGTAATAAGTTCCATAACGCAAACTTGCAGTGTAAGTAAGCGTATGCTGCGGTTGCGAAACATAATCAAAACCCATAAGGTCGTATTTATGAACACTGCCAATTGTAAGCGAATCTTTACCGGAATTAGTTGGGTCGAATGGTTGCAGCAAACGCACATAATCGTTCTCACCTAAAATAGTTAATGTAGCTTTTGTACGAAGTGTGATTAACCAATCAAATACATTTTGATAATCGGTGCTGTGCATTTTTGTATCGAAGAAATAATTTGCAGTAAACTGCGGACCATGCGATAAAACAATTCCGCCCTTCGGAAAAAAATATCTTGAAATTTGCGGACTTAATTTTACATAACCATTACGGGGTACATAACCCACTTCCGCTGCATAATTTTTTCCGACATATTCATATTGCCCGTTGATTAACCATTTGCGGCTGCTGTATTGCAGGTTCGATGCCTGCACAATATCATCACCATTTTTATTTGGTGTAAACGATTTTAAAATCATCGCTCTTCCTGTAACAATATTGTTGGCTGAAGCAAGATTATATTCAAGACCAAGATTGCGGTTGTATGTTGAAAAAATATTTTTCAAACTATCGGTTGGATGGTAATTGATCGCTGTTTTATCAATATAAATAAAACCAATGTTGGAACGCTTGAATACTTTTTGTTGCAGTGAAACCACCGCATAATTTTCTGATGGCATATCGCCATTTTTTTCGCCCGCAGTTTCCATATCCATCACGCCAATACGCAAACTTTTGTTGAGCTTTCCGCTTAAGCGCATGCCCGCATTTATCGGCGTTGTCAATCCAATTCTTCTCGAAAAAAAAGGTTGCAGATCTGTATAACCAAAATTTCCAAACAGGTCACCATTCTCTAAAAAGAACTGTCTTTTTTCAGGAAAGAAAAGCTCGTAGCGGCTAAGATTTGTTACCTGTTGGTCAACATCAACCTGTGAAAAATCAGGATGTATTGTTACATCAAGATTGAGTGCAGTTGAAAAAGTATATTTTATATCAACACCTTCGCGACCAAGAATACCAGACGTTTTTCCTGTTTGATAATCTTTGGCAGTACTCGTGAGAAAATATGGAATAACAGAAATATTGTTACGCGGTTTTGGTGGCGCTGAATCCCATAACAATTCACCCGTATAAGCAAGCGATGCAGTTGGAAATTGCCGGGGCATCGGCGCCCAGCTTGACTTCTCTGTTGTCTTTAAATCATTGCGGCTAAAATTAATTCCCCAGTGCAGCATATCTTTTTTATAACGCAATGTTTTAAAAGGAATCGCCGCTTCATAGATGTATTTGTCAGAATAATTTTTCACAACAGAAACCCATTTCTGATCCCAGTTCAAATCAACATTACCACCATTATACATGGTGCCATCCCATTGCGCGCCATCCGCATTTGCACCAAAAGAAAAACCGGTTGTCTCATCTTCAAACGGATCAATAAAAACTAAAAAATTATCATTCTTTAAAAAATTAAAATCACGCTTTAAACTTTCAACCATGTTTGGTCCTTCACCTTTTTTATAACAGATCGCAAGCAAATAAAAATTGCGGTTATCATAAGCAACTTTCACTTCTGTTTTTACATTGGCGAAACTGGTGTCCATTGGCAGCACCATAAAAAAATCCTTTGCAGAATCTGCAACTTGCCAGGCGGCATCATTATCAACGCCATCAATAGTTACAGGCGTTGAAGTTTTATGCATGTGAATGATATAATTAATATTCTTTTTTTGTGCTGATGCATTCAAACAAATAATCAAAAAAATAAAAAACAGGAGAGTTGGTTTTTTGCTCATACTATCGCCGAAAGATAAAAGATAAATTCAATCGATGAAAAGTTTTTAAATTTCAAATTTGAAATAAGATGATTTATTTTCATGTGCACATAATTTTTAACTAACGCATTTCAAATTTCTAAACCAAACCCATGCTTGTAAAAACTTTTGGCAGCGCAGTTTACGGAGTTGAAGCCATTACCATTACCATTGAAGTGAATGTAAGTGCAGGTCAGCATTACACGATTGTTGGTTTACCCGATAATGCAGTGAAAGAAAGTTTGCAGCGAATGGAAAGCGCTATTAAAACAAATGACTGGTATATGCCGCGTATAAAAATTGTAGTGAATCTTGCGCCGGCTGATATTAAGAAAAGCGGTTCTGCATTTGATCTGCCGATTGCAATTGGTGTGCTGGGTGCAAGTGAACAGATTGAACAACCCGAACGTTTGGCTGAATATGTAATTATGGGAGAGCTGAGTTTGGATGGAACGGTGCAACCAATTAAAGGCGCATTGCACATTGCAATACAGGCGCGCAAAGAAGGTTTTAAAGGATTGATTGTTCCGAAAGCAAATGCGCGTGAAGCAGGCATGGTAAACAATTTAAAAGTGTATGGCGTAACACATATAAAAGAGGTTGTTGATTTTTTTAAAGATGAAAATTCATTACAACCCATCGAAGTAAATACACGTGATGAATTTTTTGAAGCACAACAAAATTTTGATGTTGATTTTAATGATGTGAAAGGGCAGGAGAATATTAAGCGTGCATTAGAGATTGCAGCAGCGGGTGGTCATAATGCAATATTGATCGGTCCGCCGGGGGCTGGTAAAACAATGCTCGCAAGAAGATTGCCAACCATACTTCCGCCATTGAGTTTATATGAGGCATTGGAGACAACAAAAATTCACAGTGTTGCAGGTAAGTTACCAGAGAATAGTTCATTGATTAGTAAGAGACCATTTCGTTCACCGCATCATACAATCAGTGATGTTGCGTTGGTTGGTGGCGGCGGTATTCCGCAGCCTGGTGAAATTTCGTTAGCGCATAATGGCGTTTTGTTTTTAGATGAATTACCTGAATTTAAACGTACTGTTTTAGAAGTGATGCGTCAACCGATGGAAGAAAGAAAAGTGAGTATATCAAGAGCAAAGGTTGCCGTCGATTTTCCTGCGAGCTTTATGTTGATTGCAAGTATGAATCCTTGTCCATGCGGATTTTATAATCATCCTGACAGGGAATGTACATGCCCGCCGGGCGCAGTTCAAAAATACCTGAATAAAATTTCGGGACCATTGCTTGACAGGATCGATTTGCATGTTGAAGTAACACCTGTTGCCTTCAGTGAATTAAGTAATATGAAAACAAAAGGAGAACCTTCATCATCTATTCGTGAGCGCGTTATTAAAGCAAGAGAAATTCAAACCGAACGCTATAAAGAAATTACAGGCATGTATTGCAATGCACAAATGAGCAGCAAACAACTCAGAGAAATTTGTGTCATCAACCAGGCGGGCGAAACTTTATTAAAACGGGCAATGGAAAAATTAAATTTATCTGCGCGTGCTTATGACCGCATTTTAAAAGTTAGCAGAACGATTGCAGATCTTGCGGCAAGTGACGATATAAAAGTTGAACATCTTGCAGAAGCCATTCAATACAGAAGCTTGGACAGAGAGGGGTGGGCGGGATGAAACTGATAAGGAAAGGTTGACTTATTAACTATAGAAAAGTGTAGACGAATATGGTTCCAAACATTAGCCGCATTATCGTTTCAACAAACTAAACACCCAATCAACTAACATAATAATTAGAAAGCCTCCAATAACTATAATTGCGAGCACGTAAGGCATCAATCTTTTCTTTTCATTTTCATCATTCAGCATAACCAAATATAAAGACCGAAAACTAAATAAAAACTGTGATTGAATTTGTGCAGAAAAAATTTAATTGCTAACCTTTTTGAAGATAAAAAATTCGCCGGTTTTATTATTCATGCAACTGAGTGTGCTGTCGCTCAGGTTTAGAACTTGATAGCATTTGGTTACAGGATCATTGTCATACCCAAATAATAAAAATGCCTGCAGCAAACTAACTTTTGAAGAACTGTCTTTTAAGTCGCATGAAGTAGATAATTTATAAAACATGGTATCTAACCGTTCATTATTGTATGTCTCAATAACCTTTTGTTTATCGAAAACAAGTAACCATGTTGGATCGTCTTCATTTTTCCACTGCCCGGTTAGTAATGCCTCGTTTATAAAGAATGATTCTTTTGAAAGCCTGACATCTTTAACCTGGCTTTTTGCCGAGAAGCTCATCAGCGTTACACATACCAAAATAATTTTAAGGCTTTTCATCATTGTAATTTAATTCAGGTTGTAATTCGTTAAACGGAACAAATACATTAGGGCTATTTAAATGCCCGCTTTTTCTTCGTGCAAAGAATTATAGATAACCCCGGAAATAAATTGTCAGACGATTTGCGTTGAAAAAATATCGCCTTATTTAGAGCTCCACTTAAATTTCCTGATGCCGATTAAAAATAAAACAACGGCATAGCCAATTGTTACTAATAAAGCTTCTGTTGTTGTGTTTGTCCACTTTGAAGGATTCACAGCGCCGGCAACAATTGTTTGCACCGTGCCATATGGAGACCAGATTACATACTTTTTTATTACATCACCCAAAATACCTAATTGACCAAACATGCCCACCATAATAAAAATAAAATATACCAGCCTTGTGGTAGCATTAACGGTTTCAGGATTTTTAATTAAGCCAACAATCACCTGACCGATGGCAAGATAAACAGTGGCGCCAATAATCGATGCAAGAAAAGCCAGCACATAACCTTCTGTTGGAATAATTATATTATCAACAGAGTAACCAGCAATTAGAACAGCAGCAGTGATAATGAAGATCATTAACAGCTGCACCAATAAACGGCTTGCCATGATTGCCCATGATGGTAACGGCGCCACACGCAAACGCTGGAAAATTCCTTTATCCCGGTCTCTTGCAATACTGTTCGTATAGCCCATTAAACCGGTTGCCATTAAACCAACAGTTATACACGAACCAAGTGCAAATGCACCACCGATTTGATTGATAATTTGTCGCCAGGAAAACAGAATGATTACCGGCACTGCCACAGTGAGAATTACAGCACGGCGATTACGCCATTGCGTTTTTAGATCCGAACGCAGTAAAGCTTTAAGCACAGTTGATGTTGTTGGAACATTTGTTTGCATACATAAAATTTAAACGCGTACCTCGCGACCGGTTAAACCAATAAATACATCTTCCAAAGTAATTTTTCCTTTTCTTGAAACAGCGATCACTTCGGGATCGTTGCGATGTTTATCAATTAATGTTTGCGGCACATCGATCTCAATTATTTTTCCATGATCGATGATGGCAATACGATCACAAACCGCTTCTGCTTCTTCCATGGAATGCGTGGTGAGTAAAATACCATGACCTTTTTCACACATCGCTTCCATTCTTTCCCACAGTTGCCTGCGTGATTGCGGATCGAGACCAGTAGTGGGTTCATCCAGCAATAATAATTTAGGATCATGCAAAACACATAAGCTTAATGAAACACGTTGTTGTTGTCCGCCGGAAAGCTGACCAAATCTTTTTTGTCTTGATTCCTGCAAATTATTTTCTGATATAAGTTTATCCAGTTTTTCTTTTGTAAGATCAACGCCGTAAATGCCAGCAAACAATTCTATAATTTCTTCCACCGTTAATTCAGGCTGAAAGTTTGTTGATTGCAACTGAACGCCCATGGATGCTTTTGCGTGCAACGGTTTTTCAATCACATTATAACCGGCAACAACAATACTACCTGATTGTGGCTTTAACAAGCCTTCAATAGCGCTTAACGTACTTGTTTTACCAGCACCGTTTGGCCCAAGCAAACCAAATATTTCGCCCGCTTTTACATGAAAAGAAACATTGTTTACTGCCTTGAAATTGCCATAGTAAATGTTGAGATCATCAACATCTAAAATGAAATTTTTCTCATCGCTCATTAGCAAAATTTTGCGTCAAAAATAAAGACCGTTAAATATTGAACAAAGAATAATCGGTGAATGAAGCTCTGCAACGTTTTAAGTTTATTTTTTTATCGGCGAAAAGCCAATACTATTTTAATGGTTGATACAACAAATACTTCTCTTTAAAATATTCTTCGTGAAAAATTTCTTCAATGCTTATTTGTTTTGGGCGTAATCCGCTTTCAAAAATTTCCTGCGCTAAATCACCACCCTTTAAACAAATTAATCCGTTTGTCATTTCGGATTTCGCATTTCTTATTTCAGATTTCTTCAACAAAGGTTTACTCCATTTCCATAAATCTTTTAAAGGTGCAACAGCACGGGAAACAACAAAATCAAATTTCTTATTTTTTATTTCTTCTGCTCTTGTATGTTGTATAGTAACATTTTTTAAGTTGATGGATGAAGCAACTGCTTCTACCACCTTTAATTTTTTTGCAATGCTGTCAACTAAATGAAACTTTACCTGCGGAAAATAAATCGCTAACGGAATTCCCGGGAAACCACCGCCCGTTCCAATATCGATGATCTCTGTTCCTTCAGCAAAATCAAAAACCGCGGCAATACTTAATGAATGCAAAACATGTTTCAAATACAATCCATCAATATCTTTTCTTGAGATGACATTTATTTTTTCATTCCATTCTTTATATAAAGGTTCAAGCGCTTCAAATTGCTTAAGCTGTTCATCAGTAAAATCAGAAAAATATTTTTGAATGTATTGCATAACTCCCTTTAAGGTTGGGGATACTAATCCCATCTTTTGCTGGGCTTTCTCCAAAGCGAAGGAAAGAAAAACAGGTTGTATATAAAGATCCAAAAATCAAAAAATAAAAACCATGTAAACAAATCGGTTTCGTTTAATTTTTTCATGGCTTTATTCCAAACAATTGCTTCAACCAATAATATTAAAACAAAAATGCCCAAACCAATATACCAGTTAAAAAAAATGATTGTGAGAACTGTAAGCGGATAAATTAATGTATGCGCCAGCGAATACAACGACAATAAAAATTTATGCTGCGGTTTATAATATTTTGCAGTTGTATAGTGACGATTCTTTTGCTGCGTCCATTGTTTCCATGTTTTATGCGGCTCGCTTAATGTGTGTGCATCTTTATCAATAACGATCGCGGTATTTGTTTTTGTGGCGATCATATTTATAAACAGGTCATCATCTCCGCTTGGTATATGATTGATGGTTGAAAAACCTTTGTTGCGCAAAAACGCATCTTTTCTATACGACAAATTTCTGCCAACACCCATGTAAGGTTTGCCTGCAAGCGCGTAAGAAAAATATTGTAATGCTGTATGAAATGTTTCAAAGCGAATAAGCTTATTCAAAAAGCCTGCATGTTTTTTATATGCGCCATAACCCAGCACTATTTCAATGCCCGGTGCATACGCATCCTGCATTTTTTGGATCCAATATTCGCTTGCAGGAATACAATCAGCATCCGTCAACAAAACAATCTCATGCCTGGCAGATTTTATACCAACAGATAACGGGAATTTTTTTCCTGGAATTCCTATTGCATCTTGTTTAAGTGATATTACAGTTAAGTTTTTAAATGTGCGTTGAAACTCCTCTAATATATATTTTGATTCATCGGTTGAATTATCATTCACGATCATTATTTCATGCGTGGTCTTATAATCCTGAACCAAAATGCCGGGCAAGTTTTTTACAAGATTATCGGCTTCATTTTTTGCGCAGATGATAACAGAAACAGGATACTCCTGCGTTGCTTCTTTTTGCGGCGCTTTATAATTAGCGAGCTTATTAAAAAGAAACAAATAATAGTATAGTTGAACTAAGGCTACGGCACCTGATAAAATAGGCCAGACAATTGCGGGAATCATCATTTAAACAAAAATAGTACGGTGGCTTAAATGAAAAATTGTAAGTGTAGTGAATGTGGATAAGTGAAGATGTCCTGCATGTTTAAAATGCAGGACATTATTATTTATTTCATCGTATCCATTGGCTGTGCTGTATCGCCGCTGTCAACCGCTTTTATTATGCTGCCGTTTTCCAACGGATTTTTTGTGCCTGCACCAAACATCTGTTGCATTTGATCAAGTTTTGTAAGCAGGTCTTGCGCATTTTGTTTTTCATACGCCAGGTTATCTGCCCGCCAGCCATCCAGTGAATTATAATATTTTATTTGTTGCTGAAGATCTGTTTTAACTGATCGTGCAACTTTTTCTGCGAGTGCTTTATCATCTGCGAGATAAGCTGCCTGCATCACACCTAATGAAAGCTGGTCATGATCATTTCCCCTGCTTGTCATTCCATAAGGAAAGTTCTGCTGCAGCATTTCTTTATCACCTCTTTCCAAAACATTTTTTGCAGAATCTTTTTTGTTCTTGTTTACAAGATCAAAAGCAATATCCACTTCGGCGCGGCGAATAGTTTCTAAATGCCTGCGATTCTCTTCATCAAAATAAACACCCGGAATATTTGCACTGCCAAAGCCAAATTTCTGCATGAATACTTCGTAAGACCAGTTTGTATTTACGCTTGAATTTTCAACCGGCACCAAACGGTAAGATATGCCGTCTCTTCTTATAAAATCGCCAAAGCCAAGATCGCCATAAGGCATGGTAAAATAGATCGGGCGCTTCCATTTATTGGCAGCAATAATGTTGAGCATCGCCAGGTCATTCTTCAGCAAATTATCTTTCGGTATTGTAAACTTAACTGCATCCACAACGCTGTCATCGGGATTAACTGTACCATTTGATTCAACCAAACTTTTATCAACCGGAATCGCAACTTTATGTACAGGAAAAGTATTATACTGGTTTCCGTTCTGCGCCTGCACAAGCGATGCATCCGTACCAACATAATTTTTCATCATCTGGTACAGATCGTAATACCTGTCTTCCGGGAATTGCGGATTTGCATTAAAGAAAACAACATCGCGCTTGTTACCTTCCAACGCTGATTCAGGCATTATCACATCCATCGAATCACTTTGGTTTACTTTATACCTAAGCTCATCAATATACCAGTCGGTACCAAGCAAGCTTGTATTTATAACACGTATATCAGGACGAATGCCTTCTACTTCCTGCGCATACCAAAGCGGGTAAGTATCGTTATCGCCAAATGTGAAAAGAATGGCATTTGGCTTACAACTTTCTAAATAATCTTTTGCAATATCTCTTGCCAATTGTTTTTTGTGACGATCATGATCATCCCATTCCTGTTGACCCATTAATGCCGGTACAAACAATGAGATAAAAACGGCAGTATATGCAATGCTCATTCCGCCCTTTACATTTTTTAGTATGTATGGAATGCCGGCAGCAACAGCGCCAAATAAAACGGCGAATCCAATTCCTAACATTACACCGCCACCCCACAAAACGCCACCCAATAAAAATAACAACCCTGGAACGGCTCCGCCAACAAGAATTGATTTTAATAATTTCTGATCCCACGTTGAAGCTAACTCGATGAAATAAGGAACTGCAAGACCAATCCATATTGCATAGGCATAGAACGAACCCGCAAATGCATAGTCACGTTCACGTGGCTGGTAACCTGCCTGGTTTAAATAAATAATGATCGCAAATCCTGTAAAGAAAAACAGCATGAATGTGATGAGTGCATCACTGCCTTTCTTTTTAAAATGATAAAACAATCCAATCAAACCAAAAATAAATGGCAGCATAAACATGGTGTTATGGCTCTTATTATTTTTTAGACTATCAGGCAGCAAACTTTGATCGCCATACATTGAATTATCAATGATGGGAATTCCTGTTATCCAGTTACCGTCGCGCACATTACCAGTTGCCAAACCCTGCAGATCATCTTGTTTGCCGCTGAAGTTCCAGAAGAAATAGCGCAGGTACATGAAATAGGTTTGATACGACACAAAGAAGCGTATGTTATCCATGAATGTTGGTCCGCGCTCGTAATGTCCGTCCTGTGTTTTTCTAATGCCCATAAACATCGCGTAGTAATCCGCATGACCCTGGTCGTTACTTGCATCCCACATACGCGGAAAAACCATTTCATCTTCTTTATTATAAACGTAGTTGTAACTGCTTACAGTTTTTATGTATTTGCCGTTGCTTCCTTTTTCGTAAGAATAAATCTCTTTTGAATCAACCGGCTGCGCAGTGAATTTTTGCCCGTATAAAATTGGCCAATCACCATATTGAGAACGGCTGAGATAACCAACAAGGCTCATCGGGTTATCTACATTATACATATCAACAGCGGGATTAGCATTACTGCGTATAAGTGTAGTTAGATAAGAGCTGTAACCAATGAACATGAACGCAAGACACCATAAACCCAGGCGCATATAATACCAGTTTCTCCTGGCAGCAAAACGTAAACCCAACCATATAAGAATGGCAACTAAAACAAAGAAAAATGTAAACCCTGAGAAGAAAGGTAAGTTCAAAGAGTTCACGGCAAAAATGTCAAAGTATCCGGCAGCCTTGATTGAAATTTGAATAACACCAACCTGCACGATGCCTACCAGCACAACGCCTATGATAAAAAAGATGTAAACACCACCGTATAAATCTTTCTTGTCTTTATCGATGGATTCAATTCCATATAATAAACCCCAGGCTATAGCTGCACCTAAAAGTATCAGGCCTGCAACTGTTGCGTTCATGGGAACACCGCGGGCACTATCTGCAGCTGCGCTTGCACTAATCAGCGCAACAATAAAACCTAAGATGCCGCCGATAATAATACACCAAACAAAATACTTCCTGATTTTTGTATAGTTGAAATATTCGCGTTTGCGGAAATAATAAACCAACACAAGCGCAGGAATCGTCAACAGGTTAAGCAAATGCACACCAATAGATAAACCCATTAAAAAGAAGATAAGCACGATCCATCTGTCGGCACCCGGTTCATCCGCAATATGCTCCCATTTCAAAATTGCCCAGAACACCATAGCCGTAAACAAGGCACTCATTGCATAAACTTCGCCTTCAACAGCGCTGTACCAGAAAGAATCTGTAAATGTATAAGCCAAAGCACCTACAATGCCTGCACCCATGATTGATACCAGTTGCAGTTTTGTTAGCTGGCTGTTATCACGGCTTTTGCCCAAAGCAATACGACGGGCAAAGTGTGTGATCGTCCAGAACAAAAACAAAATGGTGAAACCACTGGCAAGCGCATTCATTACATTCACACCTTTAGCGGCGGTGTTTGGATTATCGCCAAACAGCACAATAAATATTCTGCCGATCAGCACAAACAGGGGAGCACCGGGCGGATGCGGAATCTGCACCTTAAAACAACTGCTCACAAATTCACCGCAATCCCACAAGCTGCCGCCCGCCTCGCTTGTCATGATAAAAACGGTGCAGGCAATAAGGCAAACTATCCAGCCGGTTATGTTATTAATACGCTTAAAGCTCATGTAATTTTTTTTAAATGAAAGTCCTGGTTTTTTAAAGTGGCAGCAAACCTAATGTAAACAAATGAAAAAGGGAAAAGCGATTGAATTTTTAAGAATTGTTTGCATGGTGGGGGGGTGCGGAAATTTAATCATCAGCTCTTCTAATAATTGCAGCATAGGCTGGAGGCAATGAATGAAGCCAATCTTCATAAGACCGCGATGCGTCTTCTTTTGAAATGTTTGCTCTCATCATTTCAAAGAAAGGTGCTTTTTCGTATGACGTAAGATTGAGATATTTCACTTTTTTATCTTGAATGTAAACATGAATTTCAACTTCTTTATTTTTACCTGTTATAATAAATTCATTTATGCTTTTCCATTTTCCATAGAAAAATAAATCGTCTATATAAAAATCTGTTGTTTTCCCTTGATAAATTAATAACCTACATATTTGCTTTTTGCCTTCTTCAATTAAAACAAAAAAATCAAACCTATCCTCATAAGGACGAATAACAATTTTAGCGTTAATTTTTTCATCTTTTTTATATCGCCATTCTTTATATTGAATATCGAATAAAAATCGATTTTGTAAAATTTCATTTTTTATGTTATCAAGCTCTTTTACTTGAATTCTTAAATCATTTGCAGCAAGACGCAATAGTGCTTTGTGGATTATGTCTAGCCGGATAAGATCTCTCTCAGGAACAGTCTTTAACTCATAATCTTCGCTTGCCGGATAGCGGATATTAATATGAATTTTATTCCCTTCTTTCATTACAAATTCTTGTAAATCTTCGCCAATTTGATTAATTCTAATATAACTATAAAAGTCTAGTTTATATTTCTGCAATAGAAAACTATATATGAGATTAATTGCTCCAGTTTCTGCACCATCGACACCATGTTCAACAACAGATATAAGTCTAAGTATTTCAATTTTCATAATTAATTTAAATAATTTCTTGACACATGAACACAATCTTTATAAGCTCTTTTTCTTGTTGTAAAATTAAGCGTACTTAAATATACTCTCTAACGCATTTTCATGGAAAACTAACCGATATATAAACGGCAGTTGTTCGCTGTATTAATCGAACAAGTATCGAACAAGTATCGAACAACTATCGAAGAAATAACGGACAAGTGGTTTAGGATTTGCGAATCTGAAACCGCGTTAAGCCGAATAAAACGTAAACTTTTCTTTAAATGCTTTTAACTCTTCTTCCAGGTTTGATTCTTCAATCGTAACATAATTCATCAGCTTTGTTGGTCGCTGTACTTCTAAATTATGACCGGTATAATTTTGATTGATGAAGAAAGATTCAAGATCGGGATAAGTGTTTTTCATTACTTCTACAATGTCGAGAATGCTTAAGGTTTTATCAACAAGATTATAAATATCTGAAGGAATTTCTTTTAATAATACCTGCGCTAAAACATCTGTTGTTTTATCAATGTGAATAAAAGAACGGTGCTGGCTGCCCGAACCATTGATGGTGATGCGATTGGTAAAATGTGCATCAAACATAAAACGGTTAATGACTGCATCAAACCGCATGCTTTTGCTATATCCATACACGTTTCCCAGGCGAATAATAATGGTATTCATCTTATCGGACAAACGTTTGATGTGCTGTTCTGCGCGCAGTTTTGAAATTGAATAAAAACTATCCGGTTGCGGAACGGTATCAATGGTTGCAGCTTCTTTTGTATTGCCATACACACCTGTGCTGCTTAAAAAGATAAGTTTTTTTACGTTGCTTTCTTCTAAAGCGTAAGTAAGTTCCGCGGTTCCCCAATGATTGGTTTGCTCATAAATATGTCCATCCGTGTTGGCAAACGGCGTGGTAACTTTTGCGGCAAGATGAAAAACCACATCCATATTTTTTAAAGCATTGCGTAATTTTCTTGAATCAAGAATTTCGCCCTGTATAAATTTTATTTTCCTGGTTGGCACTTTATGCCCGATAAACAAATTGTAATTGCCGCGACTTAAATTATCGTACACAACAATGTTTTCCACATCATTTAATTCAGCAAGTTTGTAAATAAGTTCGGTGCCTATATATCCGGCACCGCCGGTAATTAATACATTCATTTAAATTTTGGTTGGTGGAGTTTTATATGTTATTAGTAAGAAGTGAGAAGTGAAACGTTTCATATCTCACATTTCACAAAATTATTTTACAACTAAATCGGTGTTCAATCCGCATTCTGTTTTTTTCAAACCATACCAGCGCCCGTCTCTTTCATCCATATTCAAATCCCATTTGCGCGTGCAAGGTTCACAACCAATACTGAAATAACCTTTATCTTCTAATGGATGATGCGGAATTTTGTTTTCACGCAAATAAGCATAGATCATTTTGCTTGTCCAGTCGAGCATCGGATGAAAACGAATTGTTCCAAGCTTCGCTTTTTCTTCAACCTTAAAATTCTTACGCACTTCGCCCTGGTCTGCACGCACGCCATTTATCCAAACATCATATTGCGCAAGAATGGGTTCAAGCGGAACAACTTTATTTAAATGACAACAGAGATCAGGATCACTTGCAAACAATAGTCTTCCGTTTGCATCGCGCTGGTTATTTTTCGAGGTTGATGAATAAATATTGACGAGATTAAGACCAAACAGTTTTGTTATCTCATCGCGATAACTTAAAGTTTCAGGAAAATGATACCCGGTATGAATGAAGTAAACAGGAATTGTATTATCGATCTTGCTCAAAATATGCAGCAACACCGTGCTGTGTGTTTGAAAAGATGATGTGGTGAAAAGCTTTAAGCCAAGTTGTTTATATAGCTTGATCTTATCAGTAATTTGTTCTACTGTCATGCTTGCTCATTTTTATTATTTTGATAGGCATAAAATAAAAAAACCTTCTTTTGAAGAAGGTTATATTTTATTGATTATTTATTTGATTTTTTACAATAGAATTTCCCTTCTTTACAAATTTAATTTGCACATACAACAACAAAGTGAAGAAGGATTATACATTGCTTGCTTTGAGCGGCAAATATAGAAATGAATTTTATTAGCAGGAATATTTTTTGAATAATTATTAATTTCAGCAGGAGAAAATCAGTCGGGGCAGGATTTTAAAAAACGTTTTATTGTTTTATGAAGATATCAAATTTCAAATTAAAATTTCAAGCGTCCCAAATAACTGATTTCGATTCTCCAATTATTATAGATAAAATAATTACAACTTTACAGAATAAGAAATATCAAATTAGTGAAGTCACAGATAAAGGAATTAAGTTTGGTTTCAATCCATTCAAATTAGCTTGGAATTTTAAGGCGCCTTACATATTAGATGAAGGATGTTTTGAGATTATTAAATCAGACCAGGGAACAGTGGTAATTTTAAATTACTCTATTAATATCTTATACTTTTTTCTGTTTCTCACGACATTTATAATTTTCCTTCTTATTCAGAATGAGTATTTCGTGATGTTATTTTTTTCTATAGTATTTTTAATAATAGGAGTCTCTCAATATACCATTACACAAAATGTAGGGAAGGAATTATTAAAGGAAGTGCTTACTGAAAATTAGTAATCATATTATTTATTCATTAAAAAATGAAACTCATCATCACAGGTGCAACAGGAATGGTTGGCTCCGAAGTTTTGTGCCAGGCAATTGCAGATAATGAAATTGAATTGATAACAATTATTGTCAGAAGACCGACTGATATCACGCATCCAAAACTCAAAACAATTCTTCATGAAAATTTTTTAGATTATTCATCGCTTGAAAATGAATTTAAAAATAATGATGCATTGATTTGGTGTTTGGGTATTTCGCAAAATGTGGTGAGCAAAGAAGAATACATCGAAATAACTTATGATTATGCAGTAGCTGCTGCAAAAGCAGTTGTACAATCAAACAATGCGCTTCGATTTTTATTTTTAAGCGGGAGAGGAGCAGACAATACAGAAAAAACAAAACTTCTGTTTGGAAAAATAAAAGGCAGAACAGAAAATGCACTCAAAGAATTACCATTTCAAAAATTATATATCGCAAGACCAAATGCTATTAACCCAATTCATAAACCCAAACATCTTCCATTTATTTTGCGATTGCAATATGCAATGGTAAAATTATTTAGTTACATCACACCTTCATATATTATCAATTCAGATGATCTTGCAAAAGCATTATT
>DASZUY010000058.1:0-4850 GCA_035547495.1 Parafilimonas sp.
CACGCAACATTTTACTCCAATACCATTCAGATGAATAAACACCGCCAACATATTTTAAATAGTTGATGTCAAAGTTTTTTGCGTGATTGTTTATCTCTTCTGCTTCCTGCGCAGATGAATGATCTTTCCATAAAACAAACATTGCATCAGGATCGTTTGCAAATTTTTCATGCAATGCCAAAGGCGTTCCTGTTTCATCAACAGCAACAGGTGATGAGCCGGTTGTATCAATTGAGATGGCTTTAATGTTATTGCGCACATCATCACTAACTTTTTGCAAACAATCTTTTATCGTGTGCTGAAGACCTTCAATATAATCTAACGGATGCTGGCGAAACAGGTTGGTTTCTGCATTGCAATACAATTGCTTTTTCCAACGCGGATAAGCAAAAACAGATGCTGCAACTTCTTCTCCATTGCGTGCATTAACAATAATTGAACGTACAGAATCAGTTCCATAATCAACACCAATTACATAGGCTTCATTCATTTTATAATATTTTATAGTGAATAAATTTACGTGTCAATAATACACTTATTTACTATAATATTAATCACCAGTTTTTACCAACATCATCTTCGTCCACAAAAATTTATTGCTATTGCCTTTGGTTTTAAATTGAATAGTTGCAGCATTATTCAACGCTGTTATGTGAATATTGCTTACAAACATTTCACTTACCTTTTGTTTGTCAGATGCATTTGAAGATTGCCAGTCTGATAATTGCGTTTGACGTTGCCAGACAGAAAAATCACAACCCCCAGGTTGTTTTACATAAGAGATAAACAACTTGTAATTACCCGCAGGAATATCGCCTAAAACAACTTTCAGTAAGCTATTATCTGTTGCTGTTATATCAAAACTTTGACCTTCATCATTATTATCCCAAACTGCTTTCACGCCAATATCTTCACCTAAAACAATATTCGAAAATTGCGGATAAATGTTGATGGTATCAGGAATATAAACCTTTGTATTTTCAGCAATGATTGATGTAAGCTGCGGATTTCTATCGCAATAAAAATAACTTACTGAAGTATATAAACCAGGAACAGCATTATGCTCGCCTCCATGTTCTATGCTTTGATAAATACTTTTTTCAAAAGACATTTTATCGGTGATATAAAAACGATATCCACCTGTTCTTGCAAATGCCAATGAATAATCTAAACAACCGTGCAAAGGCAAACTCAATTTAGAATCCCAGCGATTTAATAATGCATACCAGCCGCCATTAAAATAGTCTTCGGAACCTGTGCCATGAAAGCGCATTTGATTATCTATAACCGTTGAATCGTCACCTTCAAAAAATATTGTCATCCCTGTTTTCAAACCTTGTGCCTGCAAAGCAGAACCAATATAATGACCTTTGCCTTGTATGTTTAACAACACATGCGGCTCGCTGTTTTTTGTTCGTTCACTATTTCGATATGCATAAAATTTTCCTTCTTTATTTGCATTGCGTTGCTGCAATGTGTAATAAATTTTTGCATGCAAATCAATCGTTGACAACATGCTGTCTTCTGCATTCAAATAATAAAATTCTATTCTTGCTTTTTTGTCAAATGGCATTGGCAAAAAACTATAACAAATATTATTTTCTGTACCGACCAATAAACTTTGCATGGAAGGTTTACCAAATGCAAAACCAAAGAAATCTGCAACAGGGCAATCAATCGCCGGCGTTGTTTCATCATCCCAAAAAACTTTCATGATGATGTTTTTGTACAATGATGCAAAACTGCTTGCCGGACTAATTTCAATACCTGTAATTCTTCCGCCATTATTCAGTGCAAACACTTTTTTTATATCACCGGGTTTGATAGAAAAAGATGTGTCAATGGTTTTTGTTTCAGCATTATTAAAAGCAATTGCTTTTACTTTATTCACTTCATTATCATTCCATAAATTACTGATTGAAGTCAATGCATTTCTTACTTCGCTACTTATGTTGGTTGTAAATGGTTGAACAGTTGTGCCTTTATTATATAATCGATAACCGATTTGATGAAACATTTCTTTCTTTCCTCTGCTTATGATGACGCAATGCTTTTGAAAAAGTATCGGGTAATAACAATAATAACCACCTAATTGATTGCCGCAAAGTGGTTGAACAAACGGATAAACTTTACCGGAAAAAAGATCACGATAATTAATAGATAAAGTTGGTTGCTTCGCATCATCAACATAAAAATCCAACGTATCATTTGTTGGAGTAGGAGTCCAGATTCGATTGATAACGCCGGTTCCTTTCACATCAAAAATTACAAGTGAACTATCTGCATTTCTCCTGATGAAAGAATATTCACCTCCAAAACCATCATTGTTTCCGCCGGTTGTATCATAGCTTGAAACTTCGGCTGAGTAAGTGTTTGAGCGATACCATGGCAAATCGCTGATATTACAAAATCGCTGCAACTCATCAACAACAGTAATTGTTTTTTGCGCATGCAAACAAGTTGACATGCTTACTATCAATGTACATACAATGATTGATTTCATCAAGGCGAATATTTTTTACGTCACTGCGAGAAACGAAGCAGTCTAAATGTGTAATCTGTGAAAATTTTTGAATAAAAGTTCAAAGATTAAGACTATTTTTTGAAGTTGTTCATACAGCAACAATCAGATTGCTTCACTATGTTCGCAATGACGTTTCAATTTTTATTTTGATAATAAATTAATTCAGTCAACATTACGCCAACACTTTATAACCTTTCAATCCATAATATAAAATGAATAAGAATAAAGGTATCGGAACAAGAAATCCTGTTGACATTCCATAGTTATCAGCTACTGCACCCATTATTGGTGGAAACACAGCGCCGCCGGCAACTGCCATCACCAAAAAAGATGATGCTTCTTTGGTATTATGTCCAAGCGACCTGATAGCAAGCGCAAAAATTGTAGGAAACATGATCGACATAAAAAAGAAAACACCGTAAAGAGCAATCAGTGAAAGCCAACCAAATTCAAGCGATACAATGGGCAAAAGAGTACATACGATTAGTGAATAAAGCGCCAGCATTTTTGTTGGTTTGAAATACTTCATTAAAGCGCTGCCTGAAAAACGCCCCAGCATAAATAACAAAAACCCAAGTGATAAAAAGTACGGCGCATATTGCACATCAAAACGCGGATGCATATCACGATCGGTAACAAAATTTATCAGGTAACTAAACACGCCCGTTTGTGCAGCCACATAACATGCCTGCGCTGCAAAACCCATTTTAAAATGCTTGTTCTTCCACAAAGGTTTTGGAGAAATATATCCCGGATCATCAACGCTGGCTACAATACCAGATTCTGAAATTTGCGTTACACCATGCGCAGCAATTTCATCTGCCTCAGTTATCTCAGGCAATTTGATGCGCATAAAAATGAATGCGATCGATAACACAACTAATCCAATGATGGCAAAAGGCAAAATAATTGAAACCATTTTCTGACCTTCAACATGACTTTGGTTTCCATAAATGTATAAGGCGATCAATGGTCCGATCATCCATGCAAGTCCGTTGAATGATTGAGAGAAATTAATGCGACGTTCTGCTGTTTCCGGCGGACCCAATTTGGTTGTATATGGATTTGCTGCCGTTTCCAATGTTGCTAATCCTGCACCAATAATCAGTAAGCAAATCAGGAATAAAATAAATGATTGAAGCGATGCAGTTCCGGCAGCAATTAATGCGCCGGCAGCAAATAAAGAAAGTCCGAAAATGATTCCTTTTTTATATCCATATTTTTTCATGAACATACCTGCAGGAATTGCCATTCCGAAGTAAGCACCATATAAAGAAAACTGGATAAAACTGGATTGCCATTTTTGCAAATGCAACATCATTTGAAAATTTTTATCCAGCGTATCTAACATGCCATGCGCAATTCCCCATAAAAAAAATAATGCACTGATAGCCGCAAATGGTCCGAGATAATTAACGCCGTCTTTTACAAAGAGTGATGGTCTTTTATTCTTCATGAAATAATACAATTATAAGTTATAAATTATGAGTTATGAATTATGAATGATGGTACGACTTATAACTTATCACTCATAACTTATAACTATTTGTACAACGCACCGTAATTACTGCAGGCACGATAATCTGCGCCTTCCAATTCAGAACCGAAAGCATTCCATGCTGATGGTCTGAAAACTTTTTCTTCATCTACATTATGCATACAAACCGGAATGCGCAGCATCGCCGCCAAAGTAATTAATTTATCACCGATGTGACCATAACTAATCGCACCATGATTAGAGCCCCAATGCAACATTACATTGTACACATCTTTGAAAGCTCCTTTGCCGGTTATGCGTGGCACGAACCATGTTGTTGGCCAGGTAATATCTGTGCGTTTATCTAAAGTATCATGAACGTTTTGAGGTAAGTCGATGGTTTCGCCTTCTGCAATTTGCAAAACAGGACCAACACCTCTTACCAAATTGATGCGACACATCGTAACAGGCATTCCACCTTTCGTTACAAATTTTGATGAATAACCGCCACCTCTGAAGTAACCTTTGTTGCCGGGATACCATGTTGTTGCTTTTAAACATTTATCAACTTCACTTTCTTCAATTTCCCAGAAAGGTTTCATTACAGGTTTGCCATCTTTTTGTTGTTGTCCTGTTCCATCTAAAGTTGCAGAACCGGAATTAATAAGATGGATGAAACCCTTTGCTGCTGCGGCTTCCGGCTTCCAACCGGTAACGCGTTCAACCGCGTCAGGACTCCAATATGTTCTTACATCTGCAAAGATTTGCGCAGTGTTTGTAAGCAAATAATTAAACAACATACTTACGCCATTATAACAATCATTTTCTGTTGCTACCGTAAATGGTGCA
>DASZUY010000059.1:0-2637 GCA_035547495.1 Parafilimonas sp.
AAACCCACATGGAATATCAGACATGGGATACATTAAGTAAAATATGGCTACACCAGTCGAAAAATATATATAGTGACAGCACGAGTATCTTTCAGCTCTGGCAGAATAATCAATGGCTGAACGTTGAACGTAGTACACGCACATATGATGATAATCATTTTCTGGTTAAAGAATTAGACGAGACATGGCATACTAACAGTTGGAGTAACAGTAATAAAACAGTTTACACAAATAACATTGCTGGGAAACCGTACCAGGTAATTTATAAACAGTGGAATGCAGAAAAAGCGCAATGGATAAACCAAACAAGGTTCACATATTTTTATATTCCCGGTTGTACTTTTCCAATTGCAATTACTAATATAAATAATAAAATTCAGCTTGCATTAAATGCTATGCATAGTTCACAGTAAAAAACTTTAGTCACAGCCGGGGTCTTCATGGCAAAGGCAAAGTATGCAGGCTGAGACCCCGCGTTATCATTAAAAATCGCGAAGCGATAAAATGATTATAGAAATATTGTATGGATAGTTTAAGTTGAATCCCGAAGGGATGGCAATAGTACAAATCAAGCTTTGATCCAAGCTACGGGCTAAGAGCAAGTAACTACTCACAAACTGTGATGCGTTTAGTTTCATGCATTCAAAAGCCTGGAAAACAATAGTACAAAGTTCAATAGAAGATACGGACAAAAGCCTGTCCCGTCAATTCGGGATGTTGCTTATCATTTTTTCTTGAAATGCTTTGCATTCATGAGCACAATTGAAAAAGCCAATATGTGCAGCATAAGACCCGGCGTAATAAATGAATAAGCGCAGCGTGCGGTATGTATCTGCCTTTTTCTATCTTTAGGTAAATATCCGGCTATGAAAAAAAAGATTTTATTGTTGTCATGCGGAATCGCATTTGCATTGGGTAACCTGGAAGCACAGGCAAACATTCCTGCCGTAGTAACAAACGCTTTTAAGGCTAAGTTTCCGGATGTACAAAATGTTGAATGGAAAGCAGCGAACAACAATTTTGAAGCAGATTTTACGGTCAACGGCTTGCAGGAAACTGCATCATTTACTTCAAACGGTATATTATTAGAAACGGACAAAAAAATGAGTCTCGATTCTGTTCCCGCTATTGTAAAAGACGGGCTTAAAAGAAGCATTTATGCAAACTGGACTATCGGCGAGGTAACCTACATTGATAATAGTAAAACCACGTTTTATAAAATCTACGTGGTGAACAATTCCACGGCAGAGAAAAAGTTTCTATACTTTAATTCACAAGGCATACTGATAATGGCTAAAGCTGTATTGTGATTTTTCCGCCACAGTGAGGTCTTCATTAAAGCCAAGTGTACAGGATGAACTTCGCGTATTATAATAAATATAATGACGGTAATGCGCAGGGTCTCACAATGATCTTTTTAATTTCGGATAAAGCCGAATTTAATTGGATTATGTTAGTGGGTTAAAAATATACAGGAACCCGGTTATGATTAAAATACCGCCCTTGCTGGTATTGTCACAACAGTGTAAGATGCGTTAAACGTTCCCCATTTAAGTTATCCAGGAAGTGATAAACTATAAAAGGCTGCAGTCAACAAACATTGCGTATGTGCCAAAGAAATTGAGGAGGCGCTGCTTTTTTTTTAATGGAAATTTCAATTGGCGCAATAACAACCTGCCGGCGAGAACAAAAATGCCATGTAAAACTATTGAAGAGCACAACATATTGATTGAAAAAATGAATAAATAAATTTGCTACTACCTCATCATATCACTATGAGGAATATTAAAAATAATCTGCATGAAGATTGTTTATATGTGTAGCAAAAAATAATTAAAAATGAATCAAAGCAGCATCCTGGTGGTGGATGATGACAGTGAAGATCTTGAAATGATTGAAGAAGCATTTAAACAGCTTAACATTACAAGACCGGTACAATACTTTAAGACCGGCGATGAGCTTTTGAATTATTTAAAATCATCTAATGTATCTCCGTTTTTAATTATCTGTGATTTGTATTTACCCGGCGAAACCGGCTTTGAGATAAAGGAGCGTTTAACTGCAGATGAACAATTAAGATACCAGGCTGTTCCCTTTATTTATTGGTCGACAAGCGCAAGTGAGAAACAAATTCAACACGCATATGATTTACCCGCGCAGGGATTTTTTTTTAAAGCCTCCAATTTTAATGAATTATGTGATACCTTAAAAATAATCATTGATTATTGGGAGAAAAGCAAACATCCAAAAAATGTGGTTTAGATAATCCTTCTTGCGCCGGTAGTCTCTGACTACGTTGTACATAAAGACTCGTTGCATACCAGGTAAGCCTTACTGTTTTATATTTTTCACTACTCCAATTTTTATTTAAGTATTTTCAGCATTTATTTTATCCAACCAAACTAATATGGAAGTCCATCATCATCCGCATGTAGCAAAGAAAAACTTCAAAGAATATTTCCTGGAATTTGTAATGATATTCCTTGCGGTAACACTCGGCTTTTTTGCAGAAGGCATTCGCGAAAACATAAGCGATCATTCTAAAGAAAAAGAATACATTGTTTCAATGCTGGAAGATGTGCAGACTGACACTGCAAACATTCACACTGCAATTGCACTGAATGAAAAAAGAGTGAG
>DASZUY010000060.1:0-7013 GCA_035547495.1 Parafilimonas sp.
AAATATCTACACCAACATGATGTGTTTGTACCATTTTCCATCCCTGGTAACCTGCATATAACATAATAAGAAAGCCAAACACAGAAAGCAGAAGTCCGGATTTTGCTGGCGGTTGTACAGAACTATAATAAGAATAATTTACTGCTGCGTTTGCTCCAAAAAAACCAACAGAAACTGCGTTTGCAATCATATGCTTCATACCGGTTACTTTGGCCTGCGATTGCATTGGAATTACCAGCCAGTCTACAGCGCCGGGCAATACAGCAGCAATCGCCATTACCAGGCCTGCACAGTTTGCAATAAACTCTACTTTAAACCAAAAAACATTTTGCGTAGAAATGTAAACAATAGCACAAACTAAAGTGCTGGTAAAAAATGCTATTGGAAATGGAACCAGCATCGGATGAACAGGGTGTCCTAAGAGTCTTACTTTGCTTTGCATGCAATAAGTGCCGAAAAAAATGTGCCATGTAGAATCGATAAGTAAAACTTAACGCTGTGCGGGTACCGCCCAACTTAAAATTTACTTAATGCGATTGAACTTACCTGTTCTGTGCTTTATTTTGCGCAACTTAAAAAAATGAAGCTTACTATTTACCGCATATTTAGTTTTTTATTGATGCCTGTTGCCGTATTATTTGGCATAACTGTTTTGTTTCTGTTAGGTGTTGCTTTAAGTAATCCGGCGATGCTTTTGCCATTATTCTTACTTGCCTGTATTGTTATATACAGTTTTGCTTCGCTTAATTTTTTAATAAAAGGAATTGACGGGAAAAAATATCTTAAGAGGTCTTCTAAAGATTGGCTTAAGGTAAATGCATATGGCAGTATTGTTTTTGCAATTTTGATCATCAGCGAATGCCTGGTTTTTCTATTTCATCCGGAAGTTATGAAAGAAACGATGGCGCAGGCGAAGCAAACGAGTACCCAGTTAAACATGAACGAAGCTGATCTGAAAACTTATCTTACCTCTGTATCTTATTTTCTTTTAGTATACGGAATTGTTTTGCTGATTCATGTAATAATGAGTCTTCAATACGTGAAGCAATACAATTATCTTTTTCAAAAAGAAAAGAATATGGAATGAAAAATTTTTGGGCGCACTTAATTTAATTCAGCCTTCAAAAATTTTGCAGTGTGGCTCTCTTTATTTTTAATGAGTTCTTCAGGTGTTCCTTCAAATAAAATTCTGCCGCCGCCATCACCACCTTCAGGACCAAGATCAATAATATGATCCGCAACTTTTATTACATCCAGGTTGTGTTCAATAACCAAAACTGTGTTGCCACGGTCAACTAATTTATTCAACACGTTCAGCAAATGTTGTATGTCTTCAAAATGCAAACCTGTTGTAGGTTCATCCAAAATATAAAACGTTTTTCCTGTATCCCGCTTGCCTAATTCAGTTGCTAACTTCACGCGTTGCGCTTCACCACCACTTAAAGTAACAGCACTTTGTCCGAGTGTTATATAACCCAGCCCAACTTCATCAAGCACTTTTATTTTACGATATATGTAAGGCACTGTTTGAAAAAATTCAACTGCTTCTTCAACCGTCATATTCAAAACATCTGAAATTGATTTTCCTTTATAACGAATTTCAAGTGTTTCGCGATTGTAACGTTTGCCATTACATTTTTCGCAAGGCACATAAACATCAGGCAAAAAATTCATTTCAATCACGCGCATGCCACCGCCTTCACACACATCACATCGACCACTTTTTACATTGAATGAAAAGCGACCAGCAGTATATCCACGAATCTTCGCTTCAGGTACCGATGCAAACAACGTTCGTATATCAGTAAAGAATCCGCAGTATGTTGCAGGATTACTTCTTGGTGTTCTGCCTATCGGCGATTGATCGATCTCTATCACTTTATCAATATGCTCCAAACCTTTTACGCTTTTATATTCAAGCGGCGCCGTTTTAGAATCATAGCAATGTTTGGAAAGTATCGGGTATAATGTTTCGTTGATTAATGTTGATTTGCCGCTGCCGCTTACCCCTGTAACAACAATAAACTTTCCGAGCGGAAATTCTGCATCAACATTTTTTAAATTATTTCCGCTTGCACCTTTCAATACTAATTTTTTTCCATTGCCTTTTCTGCGTTCTGTTGGTACAGCTATTGTATGAATTCCATTTAAATATCCTGATGTTAATGTTTGAAGTTTCAACATTTGCTTTGGCGTGCCGGTTGCAACAATCTTTCCGCCGTGAAATCCGGCTTTCGGACCAATATCAATTAAATGATCAGCAGCAAGCATGATGTCTTTATCATGCTCAACCACTAAAACGCTGTTGCCAATGTCGCGTAAGTTTTGCAACGCAGATATTAAGCGATGATTATCTCGCTGATGTAAGCCAATAGATGGTTCATCCAGAATATAAGTTATGCCCTGCAGTTGCGAACCAATTTGTGTTGCCAAACGTATGCGCTGGCTTTCGCCGCCGCTTAATGTTTTCGAAGCGCGGTTTAATGTGAGATACGTTAATCCAACATCTAATAAAAAAGTTAAGCGTTCACGAATTTCTTTGATCACATCTTTTGCAATTGTGCGTTGCTTGTTGCTTAGTCTTAATTCAATACCATCGAACCATGCATACAACTTATCTAAGTTTATTTCACTTAGTTGAGAAATATTTTTTCCATCAACCAAAAACCATAAGCTTTCTTTTTTTAAACGTGCGCCATTGCATACAGGGCAAATTTTAAGCGTCATATATTTCTGTACCCAATCGCGCAATGTTTCTGTGCTATATGAAGACGCGAACCATCTTTTCAGCATTGGTACAATTCCTTCATAGCTGCCGGTATATTCAAGCGGCACTGTTTCGTCATCGGTATTTACTTCAAGTGAAGGATTGATATTTTTATCGCCATACAATAATAAGTTCAAATGTTCTTCTGATAAATTTTGAACAGGCGCGTCTAATTTTATTTTATACTTTTTTGCAAATGTTGCTACCTGGTTAAAAACGCTTGCATCTCTTTCTTCACCCAATGGAGCAATTGCTCCTTCTTTTATGCTTTTAGATTTATCCGGCAACACTAAATCCATATCAATAGTAAACACACTGCCCAAGCCTTTGCAGGTTGGACATGCACCATAAGGAGAATTGAATGAAAAAGAATTGGGCGAAGGTTCTTCATACGATAAACCTGTGTCTTCGCACATTAATTGTTTGCTGTATGAAGTAATTTTTGTCTCACCTTCAACATTCACAAACATCAGGTCTTTTCCCATCTTCAATGTTTGTTGCACACTTTGACTTAACCGCGTTTTAAATTCATCACTCACTTTTAAACGATCAACCACCACTTCAATGTCGTGAATCTTGTAACGGTCAACCTGCATCTTTGGAGTGATGTCTTTTATCTCACCATCCACACGCACTTTTACAAAACCTTTTTTTCTTACCTCTTCAAATAATTCGCGGTAATGTCCTTTTCTTCCGCGTACTAATGGTGCTAATACAGCAATTTTTTTATTGTTGAATTTTTGAAAGATGTTATTTACAATTTCTTCCTCACTCCATTTCACCATTTGTTTACGGGTGTTGTAGCTGTATGCTTCGCCGATGCGTGCATACAATAAGCGCATGAAATCATAGATCTCTGTAACTGTTCCAACGGTTGAACGCGGATTTTTATTGGTAGTTTTTTGTTCGATGGAAATAACAGGAGAAAGACCGGTTATTTTATCTACATCAGGTCGTTCCATTTCGCCGATGAACTGCCTTGCGTAAGCGCCAAAGGTTTCCATATACCGGCGCTGACCTTCAGCATAAATGGTATCAAAAGCCAGCGAAGATTTTCCGCTGCCACTAATGCCTGTTATTACAACTAACTTATTTTTTGGAATAGATATATCAATGTTCTTCAGGTTGTGTGCACGTGCGCCGTACACTTCAATGGATTCGTCGGAAGGATTTTTTTCGAAACTAACTTTATTGCCACTCATAAGTTGAATAGCATCGAAATTACAATAATTAGATTTTCTATTTTAATATTATTGCAGAGCCGCCGCTATCAGGAATAGGGAGATAATTTATATTGCTTGCGGCACAAAACTCAAGAACAGCTTTCTTTGCGCCCTTATACAAATCGTTATTAAAATCATGCACAAATATATATCCCCCGGGTTCAAGCCTTGGGTAGAAAAATTTTAATCCTGCTAAAATGGGTTCGTATAAATCGGCATCAATGCTTACGAAACAAAACTTGTCATCAACATCAACGGCAGAATCGGGGAAAAAACCTTTTTTGACAACGCATTTATTGGGATATTTCATTTTTCTTAAAACCAGTTCCACACTGGTGTCAGAAAAATCCTGTTCGCCGCTTGAAAAATTACTTTGCTTTTCAGTTGACACATCTTTTTCATCAAAACCTTCGAAAGTATCAAACAAATACAGCTTTTTATCTGGAAATAATTGATTAATACGTTTTGCAAAATCGCCTTTATAAACACCTAGTTCTGCGACATTTCCCTCAACATTATTTCTTCTAATTTCAGTACAGCATAATTCAAGTGTGGTATATCTCACAAAATCTAAATTAAATGCGAGTTCCTGTTTAAATGATGAATTGAAACTTAAAGATTTTGAAAGATGTAATTTTTTGCTAGCTAGTAATTTCGCAAAAGGTTGGTACAATGATTTTAAACTCAACGCAAATTTCTTTAAGCAGCAATATTACAAAATGAAAAAGAAAAGCCACTGTTTTAGTGGCTTAGGAAAGAACTTTTAATTTTATAAGCTAATTTAATGCTTGACTAAATAATCTAATTGCTGAACTTCAGTTGCAAGTAAGGCCCTGTTATAAATTCTTATTTCGTCAATTACGCCAGAAAAATAATAAGGATAACTCGGATCTTCATTTCTTCCAAAAAACACATCTGTTACATTTGGAGTAAAAGTTGTTGAGTCTTTCACAGTACTAACAAGTCTTCCGTTAAGATATAGTTTTGAATAAGTGCCATTGTATGTATATGTCAATGTATACCATTTATTGGGCAAAATATATTTCAAATATGCAGTTGCACCTGATGCGCTTGCCTGACCATCACCATATGTACCATAGGGGTTTTCAAGGCTGTCAACGACCGGTGCCAAACACCCTTCATAGTTATAATAATACATATCATCATAACCCAATAAATATCTTCCATTGTCCGGATCGTAATGACCTTTGCTAATAATTCTGTTAGCGTGGCAAGCACCCTGATAATATCCTTTCGTTTTAAATAAAGCGAACAGGGTAATTCTGGAAGGGTTTAATGAATTGCTATTGGCAACTTCCATATAATTGCTCATACCATCGAACCTATACGCTGTATTTATTTTTCCACTTTCACCATAAGTAGGAATGGCTGTATTATAAATAACATTATTGTGATGACCACTATGATCTTTGGTATCTCCATTAAATGGATACCAGGCGACCAATCCTTTTTTAAGCGTTGAATCGCTGGTTGAATCTGCAACTGCATTATCAACAATGGCTGCGCTTGCTGAATTTTCAATACTGGAACTATCTTTTTTACAGGATACCATCTGAGCTGAAACAATAATTAAAGCAAGAAAAACAATTGAAATTTTGGTTTTAGATTTCATATTAGTTTTGGTTTAGTTTAAAAAATTTAAGCGAAATTATATTAGTTTTTTTATTTGATTAAATATTTTTAAATGCCACTCTCAGCTGAAATTAAAAAAGAGATTTTTGATAAACTAAAATCTGCTTTGCAAAAACAATCACCACCAATGATTGTGAGTAAAAACACCGAAAACAATTTTGAGTTACTCGGCAATAAAGAAGTTGCCTATGGAAGTAAAAAACAAATTGTACAGGGAATGTATTTCTCTTCAGTTGTTGCTCATAAAGACATGGTAAGTTTTCATTTTTTTCCGCTTTACATGAAACGCGAATTGTTTGCTCCATTAATTCCAACGATGTTAAAATATCTAAAAGGTAAATCTTGCTTCAATATAAAAAAGCCGGAACAAATAAATGAACAGGAGTTAAACACTTTGCTTACCACCGGTGTTGAAGCATGGAAGAAGTTTGGTTACATGAATTAATATTCATTTATTGTTCACATAAATTTTCCCGTCTTTCATCACAAACTTTATGTTCCGTATATCATGAATATTTTTTGAAGGATCGTCGCTTACGGCGATAATATCCGCCAACAAACCTGGCTTAATTCTTCCAATTTTTGTGTTCACTTTAAATACATCTGCGTTTATTGATGTTGCCGAACGGAGAACATCTATCGGCTTCATGCCATATTCAACCATCATCTCCATTTCACGTGCATTATCGCCATGCGCAAACACACCAACATCACCACCCATACAAATGGTAACATCCGCTTTCAACGCGTCATTAAAACTTTTTCGTTTTGCTTTTACGCTTTCCGGTTCTTCTTCCGTTCCTTTTTTCCATCCTCGATATTGCGCTATAGCATCTGTCGCTGCAAGTGTTGGACACAGCGCGATATTTTTTTCTTTCATCATTGCAAAAATTTCCGGTGTTCCATTATCGCCATGTTCAATTGTATTCACACCCGCAAGAATTGCTCGCCGCATGCCTTCTGCCGTGGTTGAATGTACAGCTACAATTCTGCCGCTGCTATGTGCCACTTCAGTTGCTTTTGTTAATTCATCAACAGTAAATGTTGGTTCTGCTTCCCCGGTATCGCCCCATCTATAATCGGCATAAAGTTTCACAACGTCTGCACCTTTTCCAATTTGTGTACGTACAGCTTTTATCAAATCATCAACGCCATCTGCTTCCTGTGCGCCCTGCAATACATTTATCTCATCTTTAAATCCTTTCGGTCCATAACTCCCTGTCGCAACAATGGCTCTTGTTGCCACCAACATGCGCGGACCGGGAATAATTCCTTTTTCAATGGCTTGTTTTAAGCCTACATCGCTGTAGCCCATGCCTTCGGTGCCTAAATCTCTAACAGTTGTAAATCCCGCATACAAAGTATTTTTT
>DASZUY010000061.1:0-3390 GCA_035547495.1 Parafilimonas sp.
TAACAGAGTTAACACCGGTGCCGGCATCAATAATTTTTGCAATGCCTAAAATAAAAACTACTGAAAGTCCGGCCAGATATTCGTTCTGCACATGCAATACGGCAATGCCTTGTGCAACATTCAGCCAAACATTCCCAAAAATAAAAAGGGAAAGCAGTAACATGTTTATGCTTGAGCGATGATAGATGCGATTAATGTTCTCGAAATTTTTGTCTTTCCACGCTCTTGATAAAGCACCTGTTGAAACGGAAATAATACTGCGCTGCGGCACTTCAATAAAACTTGCAACATAAGAAGCCAAACTAAAAACACCTGCATCACCAAGACCTTGTTTACTTGCGATCAGCAATCCGCTAATGGTAACCGCAACTGCATTCAAACAAATTCCACCAAAAACAAAAAACTGCAGGCCGAGCATTTTTTTGTAAAACTTTTTTGTTACACGGCTAATACTAAAAGTGAATTTAAAATGCCCTGTATTGTACAAATAGATAGCAAGTAAAATAGCGATGATCAAATACAATAAAGAGAATAAATGCATGAATTGCGAAAAGTTCACCGTCTTAAAAAGAAACAAAAAAATAAACACTGACGTGATCAATCTTAAAGCTGTTTCTTTTAATGAATTTGATACAACGCTTTTTTGTATCGACCATGAAAAACTTTCAAACACCGCAAATAATAAATAACCAAGGCTAAAAGGAAAGATCCAATAATAATATTGAAGAAAGAGCGCAGAATGCTCACCAAATTTTCTGACAACGAAAGGCTGAAACACAACGCTGACAAGGCTTACAAGCGCAAAGCCAATCAACGATGCCGTCAAAACTAAAGTAAGTAAATCGTTTTTTCTATCAGGCAAATTGTCTTTGTAGTAAGGATAGAACTTATATAAAACAGGAATGGCGCCAAGACTTGCAAACGCATAAAAGTTCTGTGCAAAATCAATAAAGATTCTTGTTACACCATATTGCTCTGGCGTAAAAGAGCCATTTCTTGTGTAGAAGTAAGTGTTAATTACACCAATAAAAAAACCAAAGTAAACTATGATGCTTGATTGTATCGTTTGCTTTCTGATGCCAGCCATTCAGTTTATAGTTTACAGTTTTGAGTTTTCAGTTTAATGACTGGTATTACTTACTTGCTTTATGCGGATGTAAAAATTGGTTTCAATCCATGCTGGATCAAAAAAAGAAACATCGTTCAGTTGTTTCCATTGTTGCGTTGGCGTAATGCGTAACGCTTTACTATCGTGAATTAATGTTAACGGCATATTGAAACCGGTAATGCAACTATCCCAGCGATAATACACCGCCTTTTTATCATCACTATAATAATAACTTAACTGCGGAATTTGCGTTGTGCGCAAATATTGATCAAACACTTTGCTTAAATCAACACCGGCGTTTTTGTTGATGTAATCTTCAATTTGTTTTGATGTTACCGTTTGATGATAAAATGTTTTATTCAATCCGCGCAAAATGCCACGCCATTTTTCATCATTATTAATTATATGACGAATTGTTTGCAGCATGTTGCCACCTTTGTAATACATGTCGCCACTGCCTTCTGCATTCACACCATAAGGCGCAATGATCGGTTCATCGTTGCGAATCGCTTTACGTGTTCCAACATTATAAGCGTTGCCGGAATCTTTACCGAATAAATATTCAGTATAAAGCGTTTCGCTATAGTTTGCAAAGCTTTCATGTATCCACATATCCGCCAGATCTTTTGAAGTAATGCTATTTCCAAACCATTCATGACTGCTTTCATGCTCGATGATAAAATCCCATTTCAAGCCCAAACCTGTTCCAGATAAATCTATCCAGCGATTGCCGGCTTTGTAACCATTGCGAAAACCATTTCCATAAGCAACAGCGCTTTGATGCTCCATGCCTAAATGCGGAGCCTGAACGAGTTTATATCCATCTTCATAAAATGGGTATGGTCCATACCAATATTCCAAATTGTGCAACATTGGTTTTACCTGTTCAAATTCTTTTTTAGCAGAATCAAGATCATAATCGAGCACCCAATAGTTTAAATCAAGCGTTCCTTTTTCGCCATGGAGTGTATCGCTCCAGTTTACATACTTGCCGATGTATGGAATAATGTCATAGTTGTTGATCGGATTTTTTACCTGCCACTTGTAAGTTGTTGTGCCATCATTATTTTTTTGTTTTGATGCAAGCCTTCCATTACCAACGGCAACCAATGTATCAGGAACAATAATTGAAAGCGATGCGCCATTATCAGGTTCATCACCCTGGTAATCTTTACAAGGATACCAAACACTTGCACCTAAACCCTGGCAGGCAACGCTCATCCAAGGTCTTCCTAAATTATCTTTCTTCCAAATCCAGCCGCCATCCCATGGCGGACGAATCGCTTCGCGTGGTTTGCCGTGATAATAAATAATGAGTGAATTATTTTTTGATTGTTTTGTAGCCACAGTTACCGTCCAAATGTTTGTGTCAGTCTTTTTAAAATTTAATGACTGATTATTTTGAATAACACTATCAATGGTAAGCGGAACCTGCAGATCAATCTGCATATTTGAATTGCCCGATTTTAAAACTGCATAAGTAATTGAATTTTTTGCCTCGATTGTTTTGGTTTCATAATCTGGCTTTACTGTGATATCGTATCTTAGAACATCCCACCATGAACGGTCGGGCGTAACGCTGCCGCGCAAAGTATCTGCATGTGTAAAAGCTTGTTTTCTTTGTGCATGAAGGAAAGCCGTAAGCAATAAGCTGTGAGCTACGAGCAATAAAATTTTTTTCATTGTTGATTCTTAATGAGGAATACAAATTTATAGTTCTATCAAATCATAATCTTTACCAATCTTCATAAAAGCTTGTTGTAATCTTTCTTTGTGTGTATCCGTAATAAAAACCTGCGCTTCGCTTTGCACACAAACATATTCCAGTAAATTCTGCATGCGGGTTTCGTCCAGCTTTTCAAAAACATCATCCAGCAAAAGGATAGGAGAGAAGCCTTTGCTTTTTTTCAATGTTTCAAACGCAGCTAACTTAAACGCAAACAACAAACTTTTACGCTGACCTTGCGAAGCAATATTTTTAAAATTTGATTGCTGCAGTTCAATTGTAATCTCATCTTTATGAATGCCGGAGCCTGTGCGCTGCAAATACAAATCGCGCTGAAGATTTTGCAATAATAATTCTTCAAAACTTTGGTCGTTTAGCTGGCTATCGTATTGCATTAATAGTTTATCATCGCTATCCGCAATTAAAATGTATTGTTCCAAAACAACAGGTAAAAAATTATTGAGAAACTTTGATCTTATTTTATAAATAAAATTGCCGGTTTCAAGCAGTTGCTTATTTAAAATTTCAAGCAGCGATTCATCATAAGTGTTTCTTT
>DASZUY010000062.1:0-30923 GCA_035547495.1 Parafilimonas sp.
GTTTTTGTTTTCTTCAACAATAGATTTGCCGAATGTTGAAAATTGAATTATCAAAACTTCAGTTTCATAGCTTCCATGGCATTCATGATGAAGAAATAAAAGCAGGCGGCGACTTTGAAGTTGATCTTATTGCTTATGTAGAACCCGATGTTGTTCCCGTTAAACATCTGAATGAAACCGTTGATTACACGTTGCTGTATGAACTTGTTAAAAGAAGAATGGACAAACCTACACGGTTGCTTGAAACATTGGTAACTGAAATGGCGCAGGAGATCTTATCAAATTATAATAAAATAAATGAAGTATCTGTTAAGATAAAGAAATTGAATGCACCTATACCATTTTTCAAGGGTGAAGTTTCTGCAGAATATAATTTAAAACGTTGATGACAAATATCAGAATGATGAATGTTCACTTTGTAAAAAATGTTGCTGCGATCGTGCTTGCTTTATTTGTGCTGAACGTTGCTGCACAGGATAAAAATATTTTATTAAAGCAAGCAAAAGATTTTGAGTTAAAGTTTGATGAGGCAAATGCGCTTGAAAAATATAAAGAGATTGTTGCTATAGATCCATCAGATATTTCTCCGATTGTAAAATGTACAGAATTTTACTGCAGCATAGGAGAGCGGCAGCCAGATAAAAAAGTAAAAGCAATTTATTTTGATTCTGCTGTTGTGTTTGCACAAAAAGCTTATGCACTTGATCCGCATAATGCCGATGCATGTTATGCAATGGCTTTAGTATCTGCTAAAAAAACTGAAACAGATGATGATAATAAAAAAGTTATTGACGATGTGAAGCAGATAAAAATTTATGCAGACCAGGCACTCGCCATCAATCCAAATCATGCAAAGGCAAATTATATTTTAGGTAAGTGGCATTTTGAACTGATAAGATTATCGTGGCTAAAACGCGCAGCTATTAAAGCGTTTTATGGAGGTATTCCAGATACACAAATTGATTCGGCTGTTTATTATATGGAGAAAAGCAGAATGAACGATCCATACTTTGCTTTAGATTATCTTGACCTTGCAAAAGTCTATCAATACGATCATCAGCCGGGCAAAGCCATTGATGTTTTAAATAAATTGGTGAGATTGCCAAACCGTAGTTTTGATGATGCTGGTATAAAAGAAGAAGGAAAGAAGATGCTTAAAGAAATGCAGTAAAACGATTGCAATTGATGAATGAAAATTGAAAGTTGTAAGCAAAGACATTGTTTTCTCAATTTCAAAAGTTTTCAATTCAAAATTTCAAAATAAATAAGTGATGATAAAAAAAGTTTCGGTAATTGGTGCAGGCACCATGGGTAACGGAATTGCGCATGTGTTTGCGCAGAACAACTTTGAAGTGAATTTAATTGATGTAAATGCTGCGCAACTTGAAAAAGCATTACAAACAATCTCAAAAAATTTCGACAGGCAAATCAGTAAAAACACAATTACTGAAGAACAAAAAAAACAATCGCTTGCAAATATTTCAACTTATACCAATTTAAAAGAAGGTGTGCAGGATGCAGATCTTGTTATAGAAGCTGCCACTGAGAACACGGAACTAAAACTAAAAATTTTTAAACAGCTTGATGAATTTGCACCTGCATCAACAATTCTTGCAACGAATACTTCATCTATATCTGTTAGTCAAATTGCTGCAGTTACAAAACGCGCAGATAAAGTGATCGGTATGCATTTCATGAATCCCGTTCCGGTAATGAAACTGGTTGAAATAATAAATGGGTTTACAACTGAAGCTGCAGTTACAAAAACAATTGTTGATATAAGTAAACAGTTAGGAAAGATTCCGTGTGTTGTGAATGATTATCCTGGTTTTATTGCAAACAGAATTTTAATGCCGATGATAAATGAAGCCATCTATAGTTTATATGAAAATGTTGCGGGTGTCGAAGAAATTGATACGATCATGAAATTAGGAATGGCGCATCCGATGGGTCCATTGCAGCTTGCAGATTTTATCGGGCTTGATGTGTGTCTTTCTATTTTAAATGTTTTGCATAACGGATTCGGAAATCAAAAATATGCACCTTGTCCGCTGCTAATAAAAATGGTAACTGCCGGACGTTTAGGAATAAAAACGGGCGAAGGCTTTTACGTATATACATCCGGCAGCAAAGAACTTGTTGTAAGTTCAATATTTAAATAAGTATCTAAGCATTTGCATATTCATCTCGCAAAGCCTTTACTTCATCATGCGCACCTTTCAATTCCTGTTGTTGTCTTGTTATTAATTCTTTTATATAAGCAGGCAAGTCCTCTGTGTTCAATGCGGTCTTGTAAGCTTTTTGAGCAGCATCTTCCCCAAATTCACAATTTTCCAAAACTGTGTGGCGGTCATGGCCGGTGAATACCGCTTTTACATCCATCCACGCACGATAAATTTTTCCACTGGCGGTTGTGCCATCGTCCATTTTTCCTTTTAATGTCTGCACTTCAACGCCTAATTCGTTTCTTATATTTCTGCTCTGATCAATAAAACTTTCAAATAAAGTTCTCAGGTTAGAATCATCATCTTTCAACTCCTTTAAAGCGCGTTCGTAACCTGTAACGCGATCGTTATTAATTTGAATAAGATCATTTAAAACTTCAATAACTTTTTGATTGTTTTCCATAAAGTGTTTTCGATAATTAATAAAAATTCGTGCCAGCAATACCAAACCATTTTAAATCATTTTTAAAAATTGATTATATAATTAAGAGTGGTTCTTAGTTTGCAAGATGTAAACTAATGATGACAATTAACAACGAGATAACTTCGCTTTTTATTCTCGCAATTCCTATTGCATGCATTGCATGGACATTTACACACGAAGAAATTTTCAGAGAGATACATACCTATTGTGCGGAATGCAGCAAGAAAAGTAAAACGCTGCTGCAGCGAAAATTTTTTTATTTGCTTACCTGCGAATATTGTTTCAGTCATTACGTAACTGTGCTCATGCTCATCATTACAAAATATCATTTATTGTATGATGATTGGAAGGGTTATATTGTTGCCGGTTTCTCGCTGGTTTGGATTGCTAATATTTATATGAGTATTTACAACCGCATTCGCGTTACGCTCAAGAAAGAAAAAATAGAAGCTGAAATGATTGAGGAAGAAAAAACAAATGGTTCTTCTCATTAACTTTAATGCATGTTAAAATATTCTTCTAGACGAAAATTTTTAAAAACAAGTTCAGGGCTTGTTGCATCTGCAGTTTTGTTTTCATCATTTAAATCAATAAAATATATTTCGAAATTATCGTTCTCAACGCTCGGCTGCCCGGATTGGGATTTTGATACGATCGTAAACTTTGCGGCAGAAAATAAGTACGATGGAATTGAATTTCGTGGAATTAAAAGAGAACTTGATCTCACAAAATGCGATGCGTTTAATAGTGATGCAAACATCTCATCATCATTAAAAAAAATGAATGATAAAAAATTGAAAGTTGTTGATCTCGGTTCTTCGGCAGAGTTACATCATAAAGATGCGAATGAACGCAAAAAGAATCTTGATGGAGCAAAACAGTTTATTGACCTGGCGCAGAAATTAAATTGCCCAAACGTAAGAGTTTTTCCAAATGATATTCCAGATAGTCAAACAAAAGAAGAAACGATTGCTTTAATTGTAAGTGCTTTAAAAGAATTAGGAGAATATGCAACAAGCAAAAATGTTTATGTGTTGATGGAAACACATGGTAAAATTGTTTACACCGCAGATCTTTTAAATATTATGCAACAAGTTTCGCATCCGCATGTAGGTTTGGTTTGGGACGCATATAATATGTGGTCGTTTACAAAAGAGCCGCCTGCACAAGTTTATTCAAGTTTGAAAAAATATATCAGGCATGCGCATATAAAAGATGCGAAAGAAATTAATGGCAAAGAAGAATTTGTTTTTTTAGGCGAAGGCACATCACCCATTTTTGAAGCGGTTGATTTGCTTGCCAAAAACAATTACAACGGTTATTATAGTTTTGAATGGGAAAAATTATGGCATCCTGAAATTGCAGATTCTGCGGCGGCGATTGCAGATTATCCAAAAAAAATGAGAACGCATTTTAAACAATTGAACCTGTAAATTTTTCTGCGCTTCTATAGGTTGTAAAATTTTCAGGTTTTATAATTTCAGCATCAAATACAATTTCAAAATTCTTTAACAGCTTTTGTTTTACTTCTTCCATTTCAACTTTTGTCCCAAGCTCTTTTTCAATTGATGTGACTTTTTTATCCGGTATTCCGCAAGGCGTAATAAAATTGAAATAATTCAAATCAACATTTACGTTCAATGCAAAGCCATGCATAGTAACCCAACGGCTGCAACGAATTCCCATCGCACAAATTTTTCTTTCTTTACCTTTTATATTCGCATCAAGCCAAACACCTGTTTCTCCCTTGCTGCGTTCGCCTGTTAAGCCATATTCTTTTATTGTAAGAATAATTACTTCTTCAAGACTTCTTAAATACCAACCTAAATCTGTTTTGTAATTGTCAAGATCGAGAATTGGATAACCGACCAATTGTCCAGGTCCATGAAAAGTTATATCGCCGCCGCGATTGATATGAAAATATTCGATTCCTTTTTGTGAAAGAAAAGTTTCGTTCACCAATAAATTTTTTTCTTTTCCATTTTTACCCAACGTGAAGACCGGTGGATGTTCAACAAAAAGCAAGTAATCATTTTTTGAAACGCCGTTTTGTTTTGCCTTTACTTTTTGCTGCAATAGATTTTCCTGGTAATCCCAAACCTCTTTATAAGAATGCTTGCCTAAATCCTGCAAAAATATTTTCCGCATGTTGTAAAATTACAATCAAAAAAATGCTTTTACAATACACTTATTTTTGTTGAATGAAAGAAGCTGTTGACATAATTAAGGATGAAGTTTCTGATGAGTTGTATGAGCGGAAATCGTTTAAGGTTGATGCAGGTCAGCAGCCACTGCGTATTGACAAATGGGTTCAACAGCGCATTGAAAATGCAAGCAGAAACAAAGTGCAGCAGGCAATTGATGCAGGATTTTTAACAGTGAATTTAAAACAGGTTAAGAGTAATTATAAGGTTAAACCGGGTGATGAAATCTTGTTGATGAGTTTTATTAATCCTGAATACACGGAAGTAAAGCCTGAAAATATTCCTTTGAATATTGTGTACGAAGATGATGAAGTGATGGTAATTAACAAGTCGCCAAATATGGTGGTGCATCCCGGTGTTGGAAACTATACCGGAACATTGTTGAATGGAATAGCGTATCATCTTCTCAAACAAAATCCAGATATTACAGAAGAAGAATTACCAAGATATGGTCTTGTGCATCGCATTGATAAAAACACAACCGGATTAATTGCGGTTGCAAAAACTGCTGAAGCAGCAGCGCATCTTGCTAAGCAATTTTTTAATCATACTGTTCAACGAAAATATATTGCCTTAGTATGGGGAAATATTGAAAAAGACAGCGGTACAATTGAAGCGCATGTTGGAAGACATCAGCGGCATCGCAAGATGTTTGATGCGTATCCTGAAGGCGAAAGTGGAAAGCATGCAATTACACATTATAAAGTAATTGAGCGATTTAATTATGTAACATTGGTTGAATGCAAATTAGAGACAGGAAGAACACATCAAATTCGCGTGCACATGAAACATATTGGGCACACTTTATTTAATGATGCAGAATATGGCGGCGATAAAATTTTGAAAGGAACGATTTACAGTAAGTATAAACAGTTTGTTGATAATTGTTTTGAAGTTTGTCCGCGCGTTGCTTTGCACGCAGCAACGTTGGGTTTTGTGCATCCAAAAACAAACAAAGAAATGTTTTTTGAGGCACCATTGCCAGATGATATGAAGTTGCTTGTTGAGAAATGGCGAAACTATGTTTTAAAATAAAATTTAATTCTGCAAACCTTTTCTTACCTCGAAGGGAAAGGCATTACCGGCAAACTTTCATTTCCATCATCACTTACAGATTGAACTGCAAAAAAATAATTGTCTTTTGAATAAGGAAGATTGATTGAAGTATCTTTTGTAAAAGTTTTCTTTTGCCAAACAGCGCTTGTTGTCTCACGCATCAAAACATAATAACCTTTTACATTTCCATGTTGCGGTTTTAGCCATGATATAGTTGTGAAATTGGTAAGATCTTTTACATCAACAGAAACGTTTTGTGGCGCTGATGGAGATTTAGCAAGATTCGCCAGACAAGCAATATTTACCTGTGCATTTTTTTTCAGATAATCAAAGTCCATATATTCTTCAAGGTCACCATAAGCAATTCCATTTTCTGTTCTTATATTTTGGTGTTGATGATTAAAGTTTTCATTCATCTCTGTTAAGCGCACGGCTGCGAAACCTTTTTCTGCAAAGGGAATGTGATCACCGCCACGCAAAAACCTATCGCTGCGATAGACCATTACTATTTCAAGATTATCAACATAACGTTCACCGATTTCTTTTACATAACGTGCAAGCTGTCTTGATTTGCCATCATTCTCCAAACCTAAACTACGAATACGTTGTAAAGTTCTGCCTGTGTCAAGCACAGAAAAAGCTTCGCTGAAAACACGAAGCTGTGTGTTATTTACGATGTTTGTTCCGCTGCTGTTATTACTTCCGATAATATCATTATTTAATACAGCTTCAATTTGTAAATTATTTTTAGCCGCTTTGTCAGCCATAAATTCTGAACCGAATAAACCCTGCTCTTCGCCGCTAACAGCCATAAGAATTATTGTTGCAGGAAATTTATGAGAACTTAAAACTCTTGCAGCTTCTATAACGGCAGCAACACCGCTGGCATCATCATTAGCGCCCGGCGCAAAATTTACAGAGTCCATTACATCTGTGCGGCGGCTATCAAGATGCCCGCTCATTAAGAATATTCGTTTATCTGCAGTATCTGTTCCTCTTAGAATAGCAATTACATTGCCCAATAAAATATTTCTGTTTAAACGTTTTCCATCTGCATACAAAGTAGTTGTATCAACGTAAGCATTCATTCTGCCGTTTGATTGCTGCGCATATAATTTGAATTTATTCAAGACCCAATTTCTGGCTGCACCAATACCTTTTATTTTATCGGTTTGAGAACTTAAAGTACTTCTTGTGTTGAAGTTTACAAGTTGATGGATATATGATTGCAATGAATCTTTCGAAACATCATTCAAAATATTTTCTATTTCTGCATCGCGATGGACAATTGTTTGCGCGTATATTCTTCCTGAGATAATATTAAGCAGAATAAAGATGAATACGGTGAGTGTTATTAAACGTTTCATGAAGATTATTTGAATGAGGAGCTGTGTTTGTAAAAATAAAAAAGCCACAATAAATGTGGCTTAAATCTTTTGGTGGCTGATTGATTAACTCAGCTTTTCAACCTGCATATAATTTAACTCAACAGGAGTGGAGCGACCAAATATTTTTACAATCACTTTTAATTTTTTCTTTTCATCATTCACTTCTTCAATCACACCATTAAAATCGTTGAAGGCTCCATCAATAATTTTAATTGTTTCTCCAATAATAAAAGGCTCACTCATTGTCATGCCGCCTGCATCACTCATTTCATCAACTCTGCCAAGCATTTTATTTACTTCGGATTTACGTAATGAAATAATATTGCCCTTAGAGCCTTTTCCATCAGTTAAAAAATGCATTACATTACTTACATTACTGATGTGATGAATCATATCATCTGTAAGTTTTCCATCCAATACTTCGAGCATTACATAACCAGGGAAATAGTTTTTTTCGCGCATTACTTTTTTACCATTTTGCACTTTGTAAACTTTTTCCATTGGCAAAAACACCTGTTTAATTACTTCGCTGTAACCACTGCGTGTAATGTCTTTATCAAGATATTCTTTTACCTTTCTTTCTTTACCGCTCACCACACGCAACACATACCATTTTGTTTCTTGCTGTTGAACCGGCGCCTCCTGAACTGAATTTTCTTCCATTTGAATACGATTAAGTGAAGAATGAATAAATAAGTTTAAGTAATTCGTTACTTCCCAAATCCATTACCCACACCAAAGCCATAATTACAAGCGTTGCAGATAATACGATAACTGTAGATTGCTGTAACTGCGCCCATGTTGGCCATGTTACTTTTTCCATTAACTCTTTATAAGAGTCGCGGAAATAATTTGCTATTTTATTCATTCAAACAATTTGAAATTTGAAACTAAGCACGGGTACTAGGATTCGAACCCAGATCGAAGGTTTTGGAGACCTCTATTCTACCATTGAACTATACCCGTATAAGCCAAATTAGCTAATTAGCAAATTTGCTAATTAGCTAATTAGAAATTTGTACAAAAATACTATTTTATAATTTCAGTAACCTGACCTGCGCCTACTGTACGACCACCTTCACGAATAGCGAACTTTAAACCTTTTTCCATTGCTATTGGCTGAATAAGTTTTACAGTTAAGCTTACATTATCGCCCGGCATTACCATCTCTGTTCCTGCAGGTAAAGAAACTTCACCTGTAACATCTGTAGTTCTGAAATAGAACTGAGGACGATATTTGTTGAAGAAAGGAGTATGACGACCACCTTCTTCTTTACTTAAAACGTACACTTCACATTTAAATTCTGTATGAGGTGTGATACTTTTTGGTTGAGTGATAACCATACCGCGGCGGATATCTTTCTTTTCAATACCACGAAGCAAAAGACCGGCATTATCACCAGCTTCACCGCGATCAAGTAATTTCTTGAACATTTCAACCCCGGTAACAACTGAGCTCAGCGGAGCTTCAACTAAGCCAACTAACTCTACAGGATCACCTACTTTAATAACACCTCTTTCAATACGGCCTGTAGCAACTGTACCACGACCGGTGATTGAGAATACATCTTCAACGCTCATCAAAAATGGCTGATCAATCGGGCGCGGAGGTAATGGAATGTAGCTGTCAACAGCATCCATTAAATCTTCAACAGCTTTTACCCATTTTTCTTCACCAGCTAATGCACCGGTAGCAGAACCCTGAATGATAGGAGTGTTGTCGCCATCGAAACCGTAGAAAGTTAAAAGTTCACGAATTTCCATTTCAACAAGCTCCAACAATTCCGGATCATCAACCAAATCAACTTTATTCATAAACACAACCATACGAGGTACACCCACCTGGCGTGCTAAAAGAATGTGTTCTTTAGTTTGCGGCATAGGCCCATCTGTTGCAGCAACAACAAGAATAGCACCATCCATTTGTGCAGCACCAGTGATCATGTTCTTCACATAATCTGCGTGACCGGGACAGTCAACATGTGCATAGTGACGATTGGCCGTTTGATATTCTACGTGCGCCGTGTTAATTGTAATACCACGTTCTTTTTCTTCAGGCGCAGCATCAATTTCATCATATTTTTTTGCTTCAGCCATACCTTTCTTTGCAAGAATTGAAGTAATAGCTGCTGTTAATGTGGTTTTACCATGGTCGATGTGACCAATTGTACCAACGTTTACATGGGGTTTATCCCTTTTAAAAGTCTCTTTAGACATTTTTATCGTTTTTATTATATTTAAAAATTCAGCTATCAGCTTTAGGCTTCAGCCTCAAAAATTTTGTTTAATTTTTAGAGCCGTTGATGAGAATTGAACTCACGACCTCTTCCTTACCAAGGAAGTGCTCTACCACTGAGCTACAACGGCATACTCAGTTGTGAGTTCTCAGTTTGCGGTTTTCAATAATTAAAAATTGAAAACTGAAAACCCCAAACTTGCAGAGCGGAAGACGAGGCTCGAACTCGCCACCTATAGCTTGGAAGGCTATCGCTCTACCAAATGAGCTACTTCCGCAAAAAAATTTCAAAAAATTGCGATTGCAATTTCAAAATTCAAAGAGCTGTGGGCAGTGGTGGATTCGAACCACCGAAGTCGAAAGACAGCGGATTTACAGTCCGCCCCATTTGGCCGCTCTGGAAACTGCCCATTCAAACTTTCGTTCAAAAGAGCCACTTGTCGGAATCGAACCAACGACCTACTGATTACAAATCAGTTGCTCTACCAGCTGAGCTAAAGTGGCTTGCTACATGTACCAGAAAAAGCTCATCCTGGTAAACAACAAATTTTCAAAGAAAAATTCACCCGATTTTTTCGGGATTGCAAAGGTAAAAGAAAACTTTGTTTGACAAAATTTTGATAAATGTTTTTCAATATGGTTTTCAAAAGAATAATATAAAAAGCCACTTATTAAAGTGGCTTGAACATTTAAGCAGCTTGCTTTTCTTTTTTTCGCTTTATTTGATTGATGGCTGAATCAAGCGCCACATCAAAAGATTCTTCAAAAGATTTTGTGCAGGCTTTCACAAAAAAACTTTTTCGCGGCACAACAATTCTTATCTCCGAAACCTTGTCTTTAATGTTATGAACTACGTTATCTAATTTTAAAAAAACATCTACTTTAATAATACGATCGTGAAATGTGTCTAATTTTTGGATTTTTTTGGTTACGTAATTAATTAGTTTTTCATCTGCGGTAAAGTGCACGGTTTGAATTTTTAAATTCATAATCAAAAACATTTAAAAAGTGAAATAATAAATCAAAGAGAGGATATAATTTTTACTCATTAAAAGGCTTAGCTTTTCGTTTTATGAAGGTAGAAAATTTAGAAATAAACAAAAGCAATTTAATATGTTTTTATAACTGTAAAAGACAAATCTTACAACCGTTTTAGGCTTTTGGATGTGCCTTTCTAAATACCTCCTTTAATTTCTCAATGCTATTGTGTGTATAAACCTGCGTAGCGGCTAAACTACTATGACCTAAAAGCTCTTTTACTGCGTTGAGATCTGCGCCATTGTTTGTTAGATGTGTGGCAAAACTATGTCTTAAAATATGCGGGCTTTTCTTTTTAACAGTTGTAACGAGTGACAAATATTTTTTTACAATATTATAGACCTGTTTCGCATATAATTTTTTCCCCTTTTCTGACGTAAAAACCAAATCAATATTTTGAATTTCGTCGGGCTTGTTTTTAATATAATTGTTTAAATGATTCAGTAATTCTTGCTTTACCGGAATAATTCGCTCTTTGTTGCCTTTACCTAAAACTTTTATGTAATGATTTGAAAAATCTATTTGACTTACTTTTAAATTAACTAACTCACTTACACGAAAACCTGTATTATAGAAAAGTTCGATGATGAGCCTTTCGGTTGTACCTGAATAGTCATCCGGAAATTCCACATGTTCAAAAAGTGTTTTCAAATCTTTTTCTTCAACATAAACAGGAAGACGTTTATTTAATTTTGGTGAAATAATCGTCGTCATTGGCGTTGCATCCACAACAGTTTCCTTCAATAAAAATTTAAAAAAAGATTTTAAGGTAGAAATTTTTCGATTGATGGATTTAGCAGTTTTATTTTCTTCCTTTAAATGCGCCAACCAGGTGCGAATCATCGCTGAACTTATGTTATTAAGATGAGGCGAATCGAAATCGTTAACCAGAAATAGAAAAAAATCTTCCAAATCTTTCTTATAAGCAATAATAGTGTGTTGTGAATAGCGCTTTTGAAAACGTAAGTAATCAAGAAAAGATTGCAAATGTGGATATTGATTATCTATCATAAAAAACAGCCATAAAGTTACTAACCTTATGGCTGTTTACAATATTTTAAAAGTAGCTATAGTTCTATTTTTCCGCTTGCAATTTTTTGTTTGTAAACTGCTTTTAATACTTCGTTGCGGCGCTTTACAGATGGTTTAGTAAAAGTTTGTCTTTCTCTCAACTCAAGTAAAACCTTGCTTTTTTCAAATTTCTTTTTATATTTTTTTAGGGCTTTGTCGATGTTTTCACAATCTTTTGAATCGATAATAAGCATAAATTTTTATCCTTTTTAAAAATGGACTGCAAAGATAGATGAATCCATTAATTTTCCAAATATCTTTGCCGCCCCATGAGTTTAACGCAAGAGAACCGATTTCAGTCAATTATTGCCCACGCAAAAGAATATGGCTTTGTTTTCCCATCAAGTGAAATTTATGATGGATTAAGTGCAGTGTACGATTATGGTCCCTATGGCAGTGAGCTTAAAAAAAATATTAAAGATTATTGGTGGAAAAGTATGACGCAATTGCGCGAAAACATAGTCGGTATTGATGCCGCTATTTTTATGCATCCCACCACATGGAAAGCCAGCGGGCATGTAGATAATTTCAGCGACCCAATGATTGATAATAAAGACAGTAAAAAGCGTTACCGTGTAGATCATCTTATAGAAATGCATGCTGATAAACTTAGAGAGCATGGGGAAGAAGGAAATAAACAAGCTGATGCATTATTACAAACGATGGACGCGCTTTTGGCAAAAGAAGATTTTTCTGGTTTAAAAAAATTAATTGAAGACAATAAAATAAAAGGTCCCCTTAGCGGCACTGCAAATTGGACCGATATTCGTCATTTTAACTTAATGTTCTCCACCCAGCTTGGTTCCGTTGCCGGCGATTCAGAAACAATTTATTTAAGACCTGAAACTGCCCAGGGAATTTTTGTAAATTTTTTAAATGTTCAAAAAACATCTCGCTTGAAAATACCTTTTGGTATTGCGCAGATAGGCAAAGCATTTAGAAATGAAATTGTTGCAAGGCAATTTATTTTTCGCATGCGGGAGTTTGAACAAATGGAAATGCAGTTTTTCATTCGCCCTGGTTCTCAAAAAGAATGGTATGAATACTGGAAAGAGGAAAGAATGAAATGGCATTTGAGTTTAGGAATTCCGAAGGAAAAATATCGCTATCATAACCATACAAAGCTTGCGCATTATGCTGATGCAGCGCTGGATATTGAATATGAATTTCCGATTGGATTTAAGGAGGTTGAAGGAATACATTCAAGAACCGATTTCGATTTAAGTAATCATCAAAAGTACAGCAGTAAAAAGCTTACTTATTTTGATAATGAGATCAATCAACATTACATACCATACGTAATTGAAACATCCATTGGGTTGGATAGAATGTTTTTATTAATTCTATCGCATAGTTATGATGAAGAAACGATTAAAAAAGAAGATGGGAAAGATGATAGTCGAGTAGTAATGCGCATACCAGAAGCCATTGCTCCAATTAAGTTAGCGGTGCTGCCTTTAGTTAAAAAAGATGGCTTACCTGAAATAGCAAGAAAGTTAATTGATGAATGTAAGCGATATTTCCGTTGTTTCTACGAAGAAAAAGACACAATTGGTAAGCGTTACAGAAGACAAGATGCAATTGGTACTCCTTACTGTGTAACAATTGATCATCAAACGAAAGAAGATAATACAGTTACTTTAAGACACAGAGATACAATGCTGCAGGAAAGAATAAATATTGCACACATATGTGAAAAACTAAAAGAACGCTTTATACTATAAAATATAGTATTTATATTTGCGGTTTAATAGTAAACCATTGTCTAACTAAATTCGTATCCAAATAAAATAAATAAACTAAATCCCCCACATTATATGGCTGCAAATTTAATTTTTATACATGGTTCATATTCATGGGAAACAACCTTTGGGCTCGCGATTGTTTGCTTTGTTTTAGGTTTCATTTTTAGATCAGGCTTAATTTATAAGCAACGTAAAAAGATTCTTAGTCTTGAAGATGAAATGGTTAACAACCATGCGCGCATATTAGCTTTGGAAAAAAAGCTTAATGAAAGTAAGCCAGACAATCAACACCCGGACCTTGAAGTGGTTTCAAATAAAGCCTCATAATATTTAACCGTATAATTCCTGGTGAATACTTTTTTTATCATAGCCCAGCGCTATGATATTTTTTTTGGCGTCATCAATCATATTTTTCCATCCGCATAAGTAAAAATGTGCTTCGGGTTTTTCTGAGTTAAGTATGTTTTCATAAATCGCATGTACATAACCGTGCTGTATCTCTTGATTTTCTTTGTCCTCCCGTGAATAAGTAGGTATGTAATGAAAATTATTCAATGAATTACTTAGATCTTTTAACTCATCGCCATACAAGCTATCGCATAATTTTCTGCAACCGAAGATGAGGTAAATGTTTTTGTGTTCTATATTATGAAGTTTAATATAATGTGCCATCGAACGGAATGGTGCAATGCCTGTTCCTGTACAAATAAAAAATAAATCCTTATCAATAACCGGCGGCAATGTAAAAATACCCTGAGGTCCACGTAGCGGAACTTCAGTCCCAACTTGTACATGGTTGAATAAATAATGTGTGCCCAGTCCACCTTCCAGCAATACAATCACAAGTTCAATAACATTGGTTCCATCAGGATGTGAAGCAATTGAATAACTTCTCCAACGTTTGTTTGGCTTATCAGCAATTGGCAAATCAAGCGTTACAAATTGTCCCGGCTTAAAATCAAATTTTTCTAACTCAGGTATTTCAATCCAAAAGCGCCATGTTAGTTCGGTTATTTTTTCAATCTTAATAAACCTTCCGGTTCTCCAAGGCTCTGGCATAGCAAATTTTTTGAGGAAGATACAACTTCAATTTATTTATCAAATAAGTCTTTATTTATTTTTTAAGAATACGAATTGTAACTTTGCTCGGGTTTATGAATTTGGATGCGTTGTTGAATAAGTACAAAGAACATCCCCGCCTTTTTCAATTGGCGGACAAGCTTTCTTTTGTCGACACTCAAAAAATATTTCTCAAAAATTTACAGGGCAGCAGCGCCGAATTTGTTTTAGCAGCTTTATTTTCTGCTTATCAGTCAAACAAAAAAAATAATGCCGCAACACATTTGGTTGTTTTGAATAATGCGGAAGAAGCCGCATATTTTCATAACACATTAGAAAATCTTACGCAGGCACTCAATCTTTTTTATTTTCCTTCATCTTTTAAAAACAAAAAAGATTTTAAACATTTAAACAGCAGCCATGTAATGTTGCGCACCGAAGCGCTTACGAAATTGTCTGTTTCTCCAAGCGGCATTATTATCACTTATCCTGATGCACTGTTTGAAAAAGTAGTGCTTTCAAAAACTTTAAGCAGCAACATCATTCACATAAAAACAAATGATACACTTAATCTTGACAGCCTGCTTGAGTTGTTTGTAATGTATGGTTTTGAAAGAACTGATTTTGTTTATGAGCCTGGTCAGTTTGCATTGCGTGGTGGCATCTTAGATATTTATTCTTTCGGAAATGAAAAACCTTATCGTGTAGAATTGTTTGGAAACGATGTTGACAGCATAAGAATCTTCGACCCTGAAACACAATTAAGCGAAAGAAAATTATTGCAGGTTTCTATTATTCCAAATGTTGAAACGCAATTTGACAGTGATGAAAAAATTTCTCTGCTTGAATTTTTGTCTGAACAAACTGTTGTCTGGTTGAAAGACTGGGACGTAATTAAAGAAACCATTAATGAGCAGGAAGAGCAGCTCGGGGATTTCATCGAACATAATAAAACAAGTGTTTTGAAAGATGAAGAGAACGATGATAACACATCAATTTTAAACAATGTAAAGCTGAAAGATTTTGTTCCTGCATCAACATTAGAAAGAGAAATAAAAAACCGGCACATAGTTGAGTTTGGTTATAAACCGCATCTCTCAAATTTTGAAATTGAACTCAACACAAAACCGCAGCCAGCATTCAATCGTCAATTTGATTTATTAATTAAAGATTTGAAAGCACACGAAAATGCAGGTTATACACTCTACATTTTTGCGGAGCAGGCGAGACAATTGGAAAGATTGCATACCATCTTCAGTGATTTAAATACAGAAATAAAATTTACACCGGTCGCAACATCAATTCACGAAGGTTTTATTGATGAAGATTTAAAAATCGTTTGCTATACAGACCATCAAATTTTTCAGCGCTATCATAAATACAGGGTTAAACAAGCGTACAATAAAAACAAAGCGCTAACCCTTCGCACATTAAAAGAATTACAACCAGGCGATTTTGTAACACACATTGACCATGGTGTTGGCACTTACAGCGGTTTGCAAAAAATTGAAGTGAATGGCAGACTGCAGGAAGCCGTTCGCATTATTTATAAAGACAATGATATTTTATACGTAAATATTAATTCGCTTCATAAAATATCAAAGTTCACCGGGAAAGAAGGAACAGCGCCGAAGATTAATAAACTTGGCAGCGATGTTTGGAATCGCTTAAAAGAAAAAACAAAGTCAAGAGTTAAAGAAATTGCTTTCGATTTAATCAAGTTGTATGCACAACGAAAAGCGCAGCTTGGTTTTGCACACACGCCGGATAATTACATGCAAACAGAATTGGAAGCGTCTTTTATTTATGAAGACACACCAGACCAGGCAAAGGCAACTGAAGATGTAAAGAAGGATATGGAAAGTGCTTCGCCTATGGACCGTTTAATTTGTGGTGATGTTGGTTTTGGTAAAACAGAAATTGCCATTCGCGCAGCATTTAAAAATGCAGTGGATGGCAAACAAACTGCTGTGCTTGTTCCTACAACAATTCTTGCGTTTCAGCATTACAAAACTTTCAGCGAACGCTTAAAAGATTTTCCGGTAACGATAGATTATATCAATCGTTTTAAATCTGCCAAAGCAAAAAAAGAAACACTTAAAAAAGTTGAAGAAGGTAAAGTTGATATCATCATCGGTACGCATGGCTTACTTGCCAATAGTGTTAAGTTTAAAGATTTAGGATTGATGATTGTTGATGAAGAACAAAAATTCGGCGTAGCGCATAAAGAAAAATTAAAAACATTACGCGCAACGGTTGATTGCTTAACATTAACAGCAACACCAATTCCGCGCACATTACAATTCAGTTTGATGGGCGCAAGAGATTTAAGCATCATCAACACTGCGCCACCAAATCGCCAGCCAATACAAACAGAAGTGCAGGTGTTTAACGAAGATGCAATTCGCGATGCGATTTATTATGAAACAGAACGTGGCGGACAGGTTTTCTTTATTCACAATCGTGTGCATGGTTTGGCTGAAATGTCTGCGTTAATTCAAAGCCTTTGTCCTGATTTAAGCATCACTTATGCGCATGGGCAAATGGAAGGCGACCAACTGGAGGAGCGCTTACTTGATTTTATTGACAGAAAATATGATGTGTTTGTTTGTACGAACATTGTTGAAAGCGGTGTTGATATTCCAAACGTAAATACAATCATTATAAACAATGCGCATCAATTTGGTTTGAGTGATTTACACCAGTTGCGCGGACGTGTGGGGAGAAGCAATAAAAAAGCATTCTGTTATTTGTTTGCACCATCGATGAGCACTTTACCTACAGATTCAAGAAAACGTTTGCAAACACTTGAACAATTCAGTGAGTTGGGAAGTGGCTTTCAAATTGCCATGCGTGATTTGGATATTCGTGGTGCAGGAAATTTATTGGGTGGCGAACAAACAGGTTTCATGGCTGACATCGGTTTTGAAACGTATCAAAAGATTTTGGATGAAGCCATTCGTGAATTAAAACGCACATCATTCAAAGATGTATTTAAAGAAGAGATTAGTAAGCAGGATGATTTTGTAAGCGATTGTACCATTGATACGGATTTGGAAATCTTAATTCCGGATGATTATGTTGAAAGCATAACAGAGCGTTTATCGCTTTACACAAGATTAGATAATTGCGAGAATGAAAAAGAATTGCAAGCATTCGAGCAAGAATTACTTGACAGGTTTGGACCAATGCCAAATGAAGTAAAAGATTTAATTACAACCGTGCGCTGTCGCTGGGCTGCTGTTGATTTAGGCTTTGAAAAGATGACACTGAAAGAGCAAACACTGCGCTGCTATTTCATCAATAAAAATGATTCACCCTATTTTGAATCTGATGTTTTTACGGGCATCATGCAATACGTGCAAACAGAAACAAACAAAGCAAGATTAAAACAAACCGGCAAAAACTTTTTGCTTATTGTAAATGATGTTGATGATATGAATGTGATGTTGGAGTTTTTACAACGCATGCATTCGTCTGTTACCAAAAAACAAGTTGCTGCTGCTGTTTGATTTTAGTTTGTCAAACTGTTTCTTATCTTCATCGGCGAAAACCTTCGCATATGAAATCTAAAATTGCTTTAACCATTTTAAGTTTTGCTTTCATTTTTTTACATGCTGTAAATGCAAACGCACAAATGGAGCGCTTCGGAAAAAGTCAATACATCAGCAACGGCGATACTTTAAATTACCGATTGTTATTCCCTGATGCTGATACGTTGCGTAAATATCCATTAGTAATTTTCTTGCATGGTTCTGGTGAAAGAGGAAATGATAATGAAGCGCAGTTAAAATGGGGTGTGCAAAATTTCGCGACAGATAAAAATATGGTGTTGCATCCTGCAATTGTTATTGCTCCGCAATGCCCGTCTGGTCAGTCATGGTCAAACTTTTCAAGAGCAGATATGAAACTGCAATCAACGCCCACTAAACCTATGCAGCTATTAATTGAACTCATTAAACAAATAGAAACAAAGATGCCTGTGGATACGAACCGCATTTATATAACAGGTTTATCAATGGGCGGTTTTGGAACGTATGATGCCATTGAACGTTATCCAAATATGTTTGCTGCTGCTGTTCCCGTTTGCGGTGGTGGCGATGTTTCACTGGCACCAACTATCGCACATATTCCTATGTGGATTTTTCACGGAGCAGAAGACCCTGCAGTAAAAACAATTTATTCAGTTGAAATGAATGAAGCATTAATAAAAGCAGGTGCGCATCCCGGTCTTACAATTTATCCGGAAACAGGACATTTTTCATGGCTTGCAGCTTACAGCGATGAGCACATGATGGAATGGTTATTTAAACAACATAAATAGAATTAAAACAAAAAAAGCTGCGAATACAATCCGCAGCTTCGGGGGCTTTTAGTAAATATTATTATTGCTGAAGATGATTGTGAAAACTTAAGCCTGAACTTCTCACAGTAAAACTATCAGTTGAAATAGCGTTATGAAGTGCAATTGCATTATTAACGCCGCCGCCATCACCATCATACCAACTTACAATTGGAAAATTAGCGCTCGTTGCCTGGTAATTTATATACTTGCGCAGAATTGAACTGGTAAGTCTGTTTGATTTGCTAAGCTGACCAGTTTCATTTGTAATTACACTTATATGGTTGAAGGAAGCATTTAAATAACTTACGCAACTATCTAATGCACCCGCCGTAATTTGTGTTGAATCTATGCTATAAGCAGAGAAATAAGGATTACCCAAACGGTTGGCTGCAAACTGCGATGCCTTTAATGGCTCATACCAATGAATATTAACATAAGATAATGGCAACGATGAATACTTATTGATTGTATATTTTGCGAGTGTTATGTAATTAGCCATTAAGGTGCTATTGATTGTACTGTAAAAGTTTGGAGCCATAACATTGCTAGCCCATGTGTTTGCAGCTGATGAACCATATTTTGTTCTTAACCAATCCCACGTGGCTAAGGTTAATAAATAACTTGTAATTCCACCATTGGTAACTTTAATACTTCTTGGTGCACAGATAGCGATTGCTGTTTTCAACAAATTCACATAGCTGTCAACAGTTGAGGTGGTGTTGTTAATATAATAAACAGGATTTGCTTCTTCATTTTCTACAACAACCAAAGCGGGCTTTAAATTAGGATCTCTTGCACTGATTGAATTAAGTACAGAAGTCAAGAAATTTCCATATTCAGCAGTGCTTGCAAAATTTTGTGCACCATGTAAAGAAGGAGCATTATAGTTTACATTCAATAAAACAGAAAATCCTTCATTACATGCGGTTTGAAAATTATCAATAAAATTTTTACTTCCGTTTGAAGCAACCCATGCATCATGTGTAATAGACATTCTTATATACTTTACGCCATAATAAGAAGCGAGTTCTAATTTTTTTTCAAAACTTAAAAGCGTTAAAGTATCAGAGGCTTTTGGTGTTTGTTTTGAATAAGCAGCATTTGTAAGTACACCAAAAAAGTTGCCTGTTGCTGTTGGATGTGCTGAATTACTGTTGTTAGATATTCCGGAAAAATTGCCCGGTTCTTCATTAGCATTTTTTGTGCACGATGTTGTAGCAATAAAGCTTAAAAAAATGCATAGTGTTAGCAGCGTAAAAATTTTCATTTACGTAAAATTTAATTTTGAATAATAATGCAGGATAAATAGCTGAAGCAATTAACTCAGGTATTGCTGTGTTAATACATCAACCCAAACAGTTGGTACTTCGATGCATTCAGTTTCGGTGAGTATTAAATGTTGGTCGTTCATAATTTTTAAATTGGATTTGTAAACAAATATAGAATGAGGTAATGATTCCTCATTTGTGTACGGCTTATATGAGCATATAAAAATCGTTTACAATATTTGGCAAAATCCAAAGTGAAATGCGCCTTAAAACTTTAATTGTTTTATCTATCATAAATCGTAGCCTTTCATAACAATTACCTAAGATTATTTTGATTGATAGAAATCAAATTGAATATTTGCTACTCATTCTTTTCATCTCAACTTCTGTTTATGAAAAAAATATTTACGTTTTTTATCTGCTGCGTTACATCCTGTTCTTTGTTTGCACAAATTGATGCAGGCTTGTTTCGTTATCCTGATGTTTCTTCAACACAAATTATTTTTTCTTATGCAAATGACATTTGGATAATGCCAAAAGATGGCGGCACTGCTTTCAAATTAAGTTCGCCTCCGGGTGTTGAAAGCTATCCAAAATTTTCACCTGATGGAAAGTCAATTGCATTCACCGGCAATTATGATGGCAACAGTGATGTATATGTAATTCCTTCAAATGGCGGCGTTCCGGTTCGTTTAACAGAACATGGTTTTCCTGATCGCGTTGTTGACTGGACCAACGATGGCAAACGCGTTTTGTTTGCATCAATAAGAGAAAGCGGCAAAGCAAGGTTCGATCAGTTTTATACAGTTGCTTCAAATGGCGGACCTGATGAGAAATTACCTTTTGCTTATGCAGAGTTTGGATCTTATTCGCCTGATGGAAAACAGATGGCGCTTGTATTTCGTTCGCAGGTTGGCAGAAACTGGAAACGTTATCGCGGCGGATGGAAAGCTGATATTGTTGTTTATAATTTTCAAAACAATACCTCAGAATATATTTCACAACCAAATGATGCAGGATATGAATTTCCCATGTGGCATGATAACTATATTTATTTTTTAAGCGATCGGGGTAATGAAGAAAGAATGAATTTGTGGCGATATGATCTTACTAAAAAATCATTCGAACAAATAACAAAGTTCACAGATTATGATGTGCATTATCCATCTTTAGGTCCTGATGATATTGTGTATGAAGCAGGCGGAAAATTGTATTTATATTCTTTATCATCTCAACAACAAAAAGAAGTAAAAGTAAATGTGGTAACAGATGATGCCATGCTGAAACCTAAGCTTGAAAATGTTGCAAAGCTTGTTCAGCATGTTTCATTAAGCCCTGATGGCAATCGCGTGTTGGTTGAAGCAAGAGGTGATATTTTTTCAGTGCCTGCAAAAGATGGGTATGTAAAAGATCTCACAAGAACTTCTGGCGTTGCAGAAAGATTTCCTGCTTACTCGCCTGATGGAAAATCGATGGCTTACTGGAGTGATGAATCCGGCGAATATGAATTGTATGTTGCCGATCCGAACAAAGAAAATAGCGCAAAGAAATTAACGTCTTATGGTCCTGGTTTCAGGTATAGTTTGTTCTGGTCTCCTGATAGTAAGAAGCTTGCGTTTATTGATAAAGCAATGCGTATAAAAGTCTTTGATATTTCAACCAATCAAACAACTGATGTTGATAAAGCACTTGCTTACACTGAAGGCGCACTTGAACCATTTACGGTAAGCTGGTCGCCGGATAGTCGTTGGCTTACGTATGCGCGTGATTTGGAAAATCAACACAACGCGGTTTTCATTTATGATTACAATAATAAAAAATTGCACCAGGCAACAAGTGGTTTTTATAATTGTTCAAGTCCTGTTTTTAATGAAGATGGAAAATATTTGTACGTCGCGATCAACGACGATTTTCATCCTTATTACAGCGACATGGATAACACTTTCATTTATGGTAATTCAACCAAGATTGGTGTGATCAGTTTAAAACAATCAATACCTTCTTTAATTGCGCCGAAGAATGATACGGTTGCAGTGAAGGAAGATGAAGAAAAAAAATCTGAATCAAAAAAAGATGATAATAAAGGCGAAAAAGATACCACTGCGAAAACTACATCTGATGATAAAAAAGTGGATATAGATTTTGATGGTCTCGAACAACGCATGGATATTCTTTCTTTGGCTGCAGGTAATTATGGACAACTAAGCGCCACAAAAGGAAAGATTATTTATATGAAATTTCCTGATCTTGGTTCACCGGATGGATCAAAAGCTTCGCTCAAATATTATAACATCGATAAGCGTGAAGAAAAAACAATTATGGATGGCGTGGATGGATATTTGATTTCTGCAAACGGAGAAAAATTGATCGTTCAAAAAGATAATAATTATGCGGTCGTTGATGCTGATGAAGGACAAAAGTTTGATAAACCATTGCATTTATCTGAAATGCAAATGATGGTTGATCCGAAGCAGGAATGGAAACAGATTTTTACAGATGCGTGGCGCATTGAACGCGATTATTTTTATGATCCAAATATGCACGGCGTTGATTGGAATAAAGTGAAAGAACGTTATTCAAAAATGCTTGCCGGTGCAATGACGCGTGAAGAAGTTGATTTTATCATTGGTGAAATGATTGGTGAATTAAGTTCATCGCACACTTATCATCGTGGTGGCGATATTGAAGAACCGAGAACTGAAAGTGTTGGTTATTTAGGTGTTGACTGGCAAGCTGATGGTGATTATTACAAGATCAAAAAAATAATTCATGGTGCGCCATGGGATGCTGAAGCGCGTTCTGCTTTAGATGCGCCGGGCATTGATATTCATGAAGGGGATTACATACTTGCAGTAAATGGTGTGCCGCTTACAACAGCACAAGAACCGTATGCTGTTTTCCAGGGACTTGCTAAAAAAACAGTTGAGCTCACATATAATTCTTCACCAACATTTACGAATGCAAAAACAGCAATTGTCCAGGCAATGGATAATGAATATCGTTTGCGCAATCTTGCATGGATAAATGACATGCGCAAACAAGTTGACAGCGAAACAAATGGTGAAGCCGGTTATATTTATGTACCAAGCACTGGTATTGATGGGCAAGACGAATTGATAAGACAATTCAGTGCGCAATGGGATAAAAAAGCATTGATAATTGATGAGCGTTTTAATGATGGCGGACAAATTCCTGATCGTTTTGTAGAGATGTTGAATCGCACACCGCTTGCTTATTATGCCATACGTGATGGTAAGCCAATCTCTTCTCCGCCCAATGCTAATTTTGGTCCGAAAGTGATGCTGATAAATGGATGGAGCGGTTCCGGCGGTGATGCCTTTCCTGATTATTTTAGAAAGAAAAATCTTGGATTGTTAATTGGTGAAAGAACATGGGGTGGATTGATCGGCATCAGTGGTTGCCCAACATTAATTGATGGCGGTAGCATTACTGTTCCGACATTCAGATTTTTTAATCCTGATGGAACATGGTTCGCAGAAGGTCACGGTGTTGATCCTGATATTGAAGTGCGTGAAGATTTAGGCGCAATGGAAAAAGGAATTGATCCGCAATTAGAGCGTGCTATTTCAGAAATAAAAAATGAAATAAAAACAAAAGGTTATACAGCGCCGCAACAGCCTGCTTATCAAAACAGAACAAAGAATTAAACTTGATTTAACCCAATGCTTCAGCATTGGGAAGTTAAGTGAATACTGTATTGGCTTTAGCCTGAGAAGTGTAACAGAACTTCGGCTAAAGCCAATTTTTTTTAGTCGTTCATCTCAAGTCTAAAGACTTGGGTTATATATAAACTCATAATCTTGCTAAATAAACTTTTGTTTCATAATCAAACTGTACTTGATTATTTTGATTGAATGAATCAAAAATATGTTTGAGATGTTCAATCATCGTATGATGTTTTGGATGATTTCCATCCGGTGCATAAGAAGAGGAGAGCAGCCTGCCTTTCAAAGATTCAAAATCAAAAACCTGTTTGTTGCTGAATGATTGTTTGATCACTTTATTTGGAGCGAAAAATGCATCAATCTTTTTATCATCAATATTTTTGTGATCAACTTTTGTATAGTCAGTTGAATAATCCTTTAATAATTGTTCATACGCTTTTAAAAAATCAGAATTAACTAAACGCTCATTCCAGATCAAACAACAATAACCATTTTGTTTTAAAATGCGCTGAAACTCCTGTTTTGTTTTTTCCGCATCAAACCAATGAAAAGCCTGCGCTGCTGTTATCAGATCAATACTTTCGTTCTGCAAATTTGTTTGCTCTGCAGTTCCATTAATACTTTTAAATGAAGAATATTTTTTTAATAGTTGTTCAGCTTTTTCGCGCATCGGTACATTCGGTTCAATAGCAAAAACAACATTTCCATTTTGTAAAATATTTCAGAAAAAATACCTGTGCCGGAGCCAACATCAGCTACAATAAAATCTTTATTAAAACCAATTTCTACTTGAAGGAATGAAATAATTTCTGTTGGATAAGACGGACGATATTTTACATAATTATCAACCCTGTTACTGAAACGTTGCGTGTTATCGTTCATACATTAAACATAAAATAAAAAAGCTCCGCATTGCGAAGCTTAACAAGTATTTAGTTATTGTTTGACTTCCTTAATACTTTAGCAACGGCTTCAGCTTTTGAATTTACATGCAGCTTATGATAAATGTTGCAGATATGTGTACGGATTGTACTGATGCTTACGACAAATTTGTCAGCAATTTTCTTATAACTCAACCCATCAACTAGTGCATGCAAAATTTCTTTTTCGCGGGAAGTGAGTTGGTATTCTTCCATGCTGTTTGCAGGTTGCACATGAAATGACTTGATAACTTTTCTCGCAATACTTGCACTCATCGGTGCGCCGCCATTATATAATTCGCGAACGGCTTCAGTAATTTCTTCCGGGGGCGTTTTTTTCAATAAATAACCTGACGCGCCAACACGAATGGCTTCAAAAATTTTCTCATCATCTTCAAATACAGTGAACATCATTACCTGCACATCGGGAAAATTTTCTTTTACCATTTTCACGCCTTCAATTCCTGAAATATTGGGTAAGCCAATGTCCATTAAAATTATATCCGGTGTAGATTTTTTTAATTCGCTGATGACATGCAAAAGATTATTGAGCGATATGATACATTGCATGTTTTCGGTATGATTAAAAAGATGCGTAAGGCTGTTGCGCAGCGTATTGTTGTCTTCAATAATTCCCACCTTGATCATCGTAGCAAATATTAGCTGCTAAAAGCTCTGCAGCAATAGGATGTTTATTTGATTTTTAGTTCTATTTTAATTTGCGTTCCTTCTGTTTTATTATTTGATTGCACTGATAAATTCGCATGAATTGCTTCTGCTCTCTCTTTCAAATTTATCAATCCGTTTCCGTAAGACACTTTGTTAGTATTAAAGCCTTTTCCATTATCATAAATTTTAATCAGCAAATTATCGTGCACATGTTTTATACTGATGTTCGCTTGTGTACATGCAGAATGTTTAATAATATTATTAATGGCTTCTTTTATCATTAAATATAAATGCTGGCGAATTTCCATTGGCAGTTTAAAACTGTGAATATGCTCACTGATGTCAATTTCATAATCTATATTTTTTGCTTCAAACAATTGTGCTGCAAAATGTTTAATACGCAGCAATAATTTTTCAAGCGAATCATTGCGTGGATTAATACTCCAGACAATATCATCCATTTTCTCCATCAGGTTTACACTGTTTTCTTTTATCTCGTGCAACATTTCTTTCGAGTTGCCATTTAAACTATCATTCATCACCATATCACTTAAAATAGAAATTGAACTTAATGTTGAACCAATGTCATCATGCAAATCTGTTGATATACGTGTGCGCAAACGTTCAACACGCAACGCCGCATTTAACCTGTAGCGATACATCGCATAGATTATAATGCATGTTAGAATTATACAGGCAATAATGAACCACCATGTTTGCCAAAATGGTGGCGAAATAACAATGATTAATGAAGCGCCTTTATTATTCCAAACATTATTGTTGTTGGCAGCTTTAACCATAAATGTGTAAGTGCCAGGTGATAGGTTGCTATAGTTTGCTGCAGTGCGGATATTAGTATATGTCCAGTCGTTGTCGAGACCTTCTAATTTATAAGCATACCTGTTTGCGTTGGCATTAATTAAGTTCAATGCTACAAAATTTACATTAAAATAATTCTGATTATAGTAGAGATGAACCGTACCTGATGGATAATGTAATAATGTATCTCTGCTGCTGCGATTTAAAACGTGTAATGATGTAATGTAAACCGGTGGTGGAGTTGAGTTTGTTACAAGTTCTGCAGGATTAAAACTTGTAATAAAATCATTGCCGCCAATTAGTACTTCGCCTTTACTATTATTGGTAATAAAGTTGTATTCTGAATTGCTTGTTAATCCATCATCAGTAAAATAATTGATAAAGGTTTTTGCTTCTATGTTCATGTTAGATATGCCTTCGTTCGTGCATATCCATAAATTACCTAACGCATCGCAATCAATACAAGCAATTTCATCATTTGGTAAGCCATCTCCAATTGTGTAAACATCAAAATCATTCTTTTTATTTAACATGCACAAACCTTGCTGGCAGCCAACCCAAATATTATTTTGCTTGTCTTGTGTTATACAGTTTATATCGCCGCTCTGTGTTACAAATTTTTTGAATGAAAGATCCAATGCATTTACATACACTAAATTTTCACCAATACCAATCCATATGTTACCTTTTTTATCAGAAAATAAAACAGGTGTATAAGAAGATTGAACAATGTTTCTTAAAGCCGCAGGTAATTCAATGCATTTGTTATCTGCGAGATTCATTACGGCTATTCCTTTATCGTACATTCCAATCCAAAGCCTGTTATTATTATCTTTTGCAAGCGCTATTATATGGCTTGACATGAAAGAACTTTTATTTACAGTATCAGCCCTGAAAGCCTTTACAGCATTGGCTTTCCGGTACCATGCAAACAAGCCATCAAAAGTTGCGATCCATGTAGTGTTTGTTGAAGTATCATCTAAAATTGTATTGATTTGTTTACTGTCGTTTGTTTTGCTTACCGCATTTAAAATGTTTGGTCTTGATAAATGCGTTAATGTTTCATCGTAACTAAATAGTCCATTCATATACCAGGAAGCAATAAGATAATGAGCAGATTTATCCTGATCCTTCTCTTCATGAATACAATAAACATCACCAAAATTGCCGGTATAATTTTTAAACACCTGGTTATTGTGCAACACATAACTAATATCTGTGGTTGTGCCAACCCAAACCGTAGATTGCTTATCAATTAAAATAGATTGCGGATCTCCGCCAATTGTTTTTTTATTAGTTGAAACGTTTACATAAAAGCTATCAAAAAAGTTTCTGGTTTTAGTACTTGTTGTAAAAACACCAAGCCCTTTACTTGATGTGAAATAAAATACGCTGCTGTCTTTATTAATAACCTGCTCTTTTATATCAGTAACAACATTTGTAATGCCGTAGTGTGTATCTTTTTCAAATTCATGAAAAGTAAATTGTTTGGTAAGCGGATTAAAATTCGCAAGACCTTTTCCCCAGGTACAAACCCATAAATTATTATGTGCGTCCTGGAAAATTTTAGGTGATAAAACTTTATTTACATCGGGATAAAAATATTGTGCCGCGCCTGTTACCTTATTAAAATGTGCGATGCCATCAAAACTTGAAAACCAGAAAAATTTTTTGTTCGTTTTATCTTGGATAATCGATGTTATAAAATTTCCGCCGCTTCTATTTGGTTGCTGAAATTGCTGCAAGGGAAAATTCTTAAACTTTCTTGTTTGTTTATTAAAAAGATAAATGCCTGTTTGATTGCCGAGCCAAACATTGCCATCATCATCACAAAAAACTATATTATCTGTTGCAGCATTAAACCGGTTTTTATAAATATCATTAGCTGTAAAATTTTCAAATGAATCTTTCGCAGGATAATAGTGGCTAACGCCGTGCTGTGTGCCAATCCAAATTGTGCCATCTTTATCTTCAGCAATATTTCTAACAACGTTATTGATTAAAGAATTTGCATTTTTTGAATCATGCACAAAACGTTTTGTAGTTATTCCGTCAAACCTAAACACACCGTCGGAACCGATCCATATATAACCTTTGCTATCCTGCATTAAAAACCGTGCAGGCAAATTGTGTTCAAGTGCAAAGTGACTGAAGTTAATTGTTTGCCCTTGCAAAAAACAGGGAGAAAAACAAAGCAGTAGTAAAAGGTTTCTCATAAAAAAGCCTGTAGCACTAAATTAAAATTAAGTATTACAGGCTTATAAAAAGAATTATAAAACTTTATTCATCCCTGCCGTGGCAGTTCTTATATTTTTTTCCGCTGCCACATGGGCAAGGATCATTGCGACCAATCTTTGGTCCAACTTTTACCGGTTCTTGTTTTACAGGTGTCGGATCATAATAATCATTTTCATTTGCAGCATAATCTTGCCCGGCGCTTTCAACTTCACGGCGATTTGAATGCATTTTGCTCATGTCTGTTTTTTCCTGTCTTGCTTCGCGTGCAGGAACATTTTGCTGAACAGGTAATTCAGCATGGCAAAGAAAACTTACAATGTTTGTGTTCACTTCGCTATCCATCTGCCTGAATAAATTAAACGCTTCACCTTTATAAATTACAAGTGGATCTTTTTGTTCGTAATGCGCTGTTTGAACACTTTGTTTTAAATCATCCATCGCACGCAAATGTTCTTTCCAGCTATCATCAATTAAAAACAGTGTTACACTTTTTTCCAAAGCATTTACCAGTTCTGCGCCTGATGTTTGTAATGTTTTATCAAGATTGGTTAGCACTTGTATTGCTTTTCTTCCATCACCAAACGGCACCATTACATTCTGAATATTTTGCCCCTGCGTGTCGCGAATGTTTTTGAAAACAGGCAGCGCCGTTTTCATTAAATCTTTTCGCTTGCGCTGATAATTTGCAAATGCTTCTTCATATAATTTTTGTGAAAGCTGCTGCTCCGTTTCTTTTTCAAATTGTTCAGGTGTGATGGTTGTATCCAAGCCAAGATTTACAATTGTTTCCAGTTTAAAACCTTCAAAATCGTTGCGTTCTTTAAAGCCGTTTATTAATCCTTCAGCTACATCATAAAACGCATTATCCAAATCAAGTGCAAGACGTTCACCAAACAATGCATGATTACGTTTTGCATACACAACAGTGCGCTGTTTGTTCATCACATCATCATACTCAAGCAAACGTTTTCTTATACCGAAATTATTTTCTTCTACTTTTTTCTGTGCACGCTCTATACTTTTTGTAACCATGCTATGCTGAATAACTTCACCTTCTTTATAACCGGCGAAGTCCATCACTTTTGCAATACGTTCACTGCCGAACATGCGCATCAAATCATCTTCAAGCGATACAAAAAATTGAGAAGAACCGGGATCGCCTTGTCTTCCTGCACGACCACGCAACTGTCTATCTACACGACGACTATCATGGCGTTCAGTACCAAGAATTGCAAGACCACCTGCTTCTTTTACGCCGTGCCCAAGTTTTATATCTGTACCACGACCCGCCATGTTTGTTGCGATAGTTATGTTGCCTGCAAGACCAGCTTCAGCAACGACCTGCGCTTCACGCGCATGTTGTTTTGCATTTAATACATTATGCGGAATTTTTTTCTGCTGCAACATGCGGCTCAGCAATTCACTCACTTCAACAGATGTTGTACCGACAAGCACCGGTCGACCTGCATTGCGCATTTCTTCAATCACATCAATAACTGCACGATATTTTTCACGCTTGGTCTTGTACACTAAATCCTGCTCATCTTTTCTAACACATGGAACATTGGTTGGAATGGCAACAACATCGAGTTTATAAATATCCCAAAATTCACCGGCTTCTGTTTCGGCTGTACCCGTCATTCCGGCGAGCTTATGAAACATCCTGAAGTAATTTTGCAACGTAATGGTTGCATACGTTTGCGAAGCAGCTTCGATCTTCACATTTTCTTTTGCTTCAATTGCCTGGTGCAAGCCATCAGAATAACGCCGACCTTCAAGAATACGACCGGTTTGTTCATCAACAATTTTTACAGCGCCATCCAGTACAACATATTCAACATCCTTTTCAAACAATGTATATGCTTTTAATAATTGCTGAACCGTGTGAATGCGATCTGCCTTCGTTGCATAATCATTTAAAATAATTTCTTTCTTATGCAGTTTTTGTTCGGTCTCAATATTTTTATCATTATCAATGTGCGCAAGGTCAACACCAATGTCAGGCAGAATAAAAAAGTTAGGATCTTCGCCGCCTTTAGTAATTAACTGAATGCCTTTATCAGTAAGCTCAACAGAATTATTTTTTTCATCGATATAAAAATATAATTCATCATCCACCACATGCATTTCTTTTTGCTGATCTGCGAGATAAAAATTTTCTGTCTTTTGCATTTTTACACGCACACCCGGCTCACTTAAAAATTTTATCAGCGCAGTATTTTTTGGTAGGCCTCGATGTGCACGATACAATGCAAGCCCGCCGCTCTTTGCATCATCATCACCTTCTGAAAATTTCTTTTTTGCTTCATTTAAAAATTGATTCACCGCACGCTTCTGCACTTCCACCAACTTTTCTATGCGTGGTTTCAAGTCAAAGAATTGTTGGGTTGTATTATCTTTTCCAACAGGCCCTGAAATTATCAACGGCGTACGCGCATCATCAATCAACACGCTGTCCACTTCATCCACCATTGCATAATGATGTTTGCGCTGCACCATTTCTTCAGGTGTATGCACCATGTTATCACGCAA
>DASZUY010000063.1:0-19636 GCA_035547495.1 Parafilimonas sp.
CTTAAAAAAAGAAGGCATCAGCAACCCTACAATTGTAAATAAAACAATCATTGCAACATCTGTTACTACAACTGGTGATTATGATGATAACATGAAGATGCCTGTGCTGCTAATATATCAAAACGTAAAAGATAAAGATGGCACTGTATTAATCCCTAAAGGTGCCGGACTAATGGGCACAGTGAAAAAAAATGAAATGCCGCAATTTGATTCGATTATTATACCCGCGGGAAGCAACGACAGGCTGAAGACTGCTTTGAACCAGGTGAAAAATATTTTTCAGCAAGTTCAACTACCGCGAACGAAAATGAAAGTGGGTGATGAATATGTTCATGAAACACCTTTAACCATACCTCTGCCGGGAATGACATTGAAAGCGGTAGTTTCAGTAATATATAAACTAACGGGCATTACAGATAGTGTCGCTAATTTTGATCTTGTAATGAAAGCGAAATTTGACACAGAAAATGCTTCTCTGCAAAAAGGCGAAGGCGATGGCAGCGGAACTTTAGTTTACGACAGGATCAATGAATTTCCGATAAAAGAAATCCTCGATTATACTATGCAAATGAATGTTGGTACGGGTGAAAAATCTATTAAAGTAGAGATAGACAGTAATTCATCTCATAATTATGTAATCTCAAATCTTTAGTGCGCCTGTATTGACCTTCGCTTATTTTTTTGAATCTGAACAGCTTTATCATCAAATCATAACAATGAATAACGAAATACCCGGAGTTTCTCACGATTCAATTTTTGTAAAAATGGTTTTATCGGCATGGCAAACACAAAACGCCAGAGTAAACGAATTGCTTGCAACACTTAATGATGAACAGTTATCCGCTGAAACGGCACCAGGCAGAAATACGGGTGTTTATTTGTTGGGACATTTTGCAGCAGTAAATGACAGGCTTTTTACACTTCTTGATTTAGGAGAAAGACTGCATCCTGAACTTGATGAAATTTTTTTAAACAGTCCTGATAAATCCGGTAAACAAACGCCATTGATTGATGAACTAAAAAAATATTGGATAGATATTAATTCACAACTCACAGACCGTTTTAATAAAATGCAACCGTCAGATTGGTTTAAGAAACACACTGCAGTTGCTGAAGAAGATTTTTTAAAAGAGCCGCAACGTAATAAATTAAATGTGCTCATTACAAGAACTACTCATCAAGCTTATCATCTTGGTCAGATGGCTTATTTAAAGAAGAAATAACTAATAAAAGATAGAGTTACAATTTCACTTTTTCATTCAACTTAATATCTTCAGAAGAAGCGCCAATCAGAAAATCAAACCAGCCCGGTTCTGTTACCCATTGCATGTCTTTATTTAAAATAGCAAGATCATCTTTATGCAAAACAAAACTTACTTGCTTTTCTTCGCCCGGCTGCAAATGAATTCTTGCAAAGCCAAGTAATTTTCTATCAAAAGTTATTACAGAACTTACTTCATCATGAATGTATAATTGGGCGATCTCATCGCCTGCAACATTGCCTGTATTTTTTATGTTGCAGGAAATATGAATTTCATTTTTTGAATGATAGAATGAGGTATCCACTTTCATATCACTATAAGCAAATGTTGTATAACTTAATCCATAACCAAACGGATAGAGATAACCATTTACTCTTGCATCACCTTTTCCATCAGCGCCTGGTTTGATTGGAAAAGCCAGCGGAATTTCACCCACAAATTTTGGAAAAGGCACAGATAATTTTCCGCCGGGATTATAATCACCAAACAACACATCGGCAACAGCAGTTCCGGTTGCTTCGCCCAAATACCATGTTTCAACAATGGCTGGTAAATTTTGATTTTCAAAATTGATGGTAACAGGTCTGCCACCAACCAATAATAAAATCGTTGGTTTATGCAAAGCAGCAATTCTTTCCACCAATTCTTCCTGGTGACCAGGCAATTTTAAATTTAATCTTGAATGTGATTCACCAATTGTTTTTTCATTATCACCAACCGCAAGAATTATTACATCTGATTTTTGTGCGATAGCAACAGCGGCGTTCATGCTATCTTCTTCATCTTGCGTTAGCGGGAAATCTTCAATATCGCTTTCAGGAAAATGCGCATCAATATGATTGCAACCTTTTGCATATAAAATATTCGTGTTTGATGGCAATGCGTTTTTAATTCCATCATAAATTGTTACAACATGATTGTTCACCGGACCATATCTTGAAAGCAAACTTTTTTCTTCTTTCACATTCGGACCAATTAATGAGATGATTTGAATTTTATTTTTATCAAGCGGCAATAAATGATCTTGATTTTTCAACAACACAATACTTTCATGCGCTGCCTTTAAAGCAAGTTGCACTGAAGCGTTATTATGAACAATTGTATCTGCTGCTGCAGTATCTTTTACATAAGGTTGATCAAATAAACCAATCCAAAATTTTACTCGTAATACTTCTTTCACCCGTTCATCAACAACAGACATTGGAATAGTTCTGTTATCAATTCCTTTTCGAACAGCCAAAATAAAATCCGATGGGTTTGTGAAATCTGTTCGCACATTCATGCCAGCTTCCAACACTTGTCGTGCAGCATCGGTTTCATCTTCTGCCACATGATGTTTGCTGTATAAAAATTCAACGGCTCTGCTATCGCTTACAACATATCCCTTAAATCCAAATTGATTGCGCAAAATATCTGTCAGAAAATGTTTGCTTGCAATGATCGGAACGCCATCATAATCATTATAAGAAGCCATTGTGCCCATTGCATGCGCTTTGGTAAACGCTTCTTTAAATGCATGCAAATAAATTTCTTCCATTTCACGTGGCGGCACTTGCGGATCAGTTCTTGCTTCACCATCTCTGCCACCGATCGGAATGCTGTATACCGCAAAATGTTTGCACGTTGAAACAACGCGATAATGTTGAATTCCTAAAACCTGTTGCTTGCCTAATTCGCCAACAAGGAATGGATCGCAACCGTAACTTTCTTCAATTCTTCCCCAACGCGGATCGGAAGCAATATCGAGAATAGGCGAATACACATTTGTATAACCAAGTGCCTTTGCTTCTTTGCCGGTTACATCACCAATTGCACGAATAAGTGTTGTATCAAATGAACATGCCTGCGCAATTTGCGCCGGAAAATAAGTTGCCTTCATGTGGTTCAATCCGCGGATGCCTTCTGTTGTAAAATCAACCGGAATTCCCAATCGCGTTTCTTCAACAAAAAATTTTTGAATGGTATTAATAGCACTTGCATGCGATGAATAAGGATATGCATACAAAGTATCTTTTCGCAAACCTGTTAACTGTTCATCAATGTTTGCAATTCCATCTTTCCAAATACTGTCTTTCCATCCTGGTGTTGGCAAATGATCTTTCAATACTGCACCATAACCATACAACGTTGCAAGCTGGCAAGTCTTCTCATTTTCATTCATCTGTTTTAATAAATCATCTGCTCTTTTATCTATAGGTTGTGATGGATCTTCATACACATCTTTCTTCCCATTCTTATTAAAATCTATCCAACCATCGTGATAAATATTTTTTGTTTGCGCTGATGCGGCATTTAAACTTAAAAACAACAAGATAAGAAGACACAGTTTTTTCATGCAGGCATTCGTTTATGTTGTTATAAAAAATTGCAGGCGGTTAATCATAACCGCTACAACATTTCCATCGGATTTTCTACTACGCGAAAGTTTTCATTAAAACTATCCATAAATTCTATGTCTTCTTTTGAAATTGAAAAATCAAAGATGTCAAAATTTTCCTGTAATCTTTTTTTGTTAGATGATTTTGGAATGGTTGAAATGCCGTGTTGAATATTCCATCTTAAAATAATTTGCGCCGGTGTTTTATCGTATTTTTTACAAAGCTGTTGCAAACGTTCATCATTAAATTTTTGTCCGCGTGTTAACGGTGAATAAGATTGTAGTTGAACATTATGTTGCCTGCAGTATTGCAACTCATCTTTCAAATATAACCATGGGCTAAACTCCATTTGATCAACAACCGGAATGATCGAAGAATATGTTTCAAGCTCTTTTAAAAATGGCAATAAATAATTTGCAACACCAATTGCTTTTACCTGTTTATTGTTATATAAATATTCCAAAGCTTTCCAGGTATCTTTTCTTTTTCCTTTAATAGGCCAATGAACGAGATAGAGATCGATATAATCAATATTCAAAATCTTCATGCTTTCATCAAAAGCTTTCAATGTTGAATCATAACCTTGTTTTGTATTCGCAACTTTTGTCGTAACAAAAATTTCATTTCTTGGTATGCCGCTTTTTCGCACAGCATTTCCAATTTCTTTTTCATTTTGATATAAAGTTGCTGTATCTATTAAGCGATAACCAATTTCCAACGCATTCAACACAGCCTGCTCTGCTTCTTTACCATACATATCCCACGCACCCAAACCAAGCAGCGGCATTTGCATGCCGTTATTTAATGTTGTGAATAGTTGATCCTTCTTCACTGTCGATTTTTTTACTGTTTATGTAATGTGCTGTCAATTGCATCAAGCAAACCATGATCCGTTTTATCGTCGCCTAATTGCCAAAACATAATTCCGTTTAGACCTTTATCTATTGCGTATTTTGTTTTTAAAGCCATGGAGCGTTCGTTATCGTAACTAAAAAGTTTTTTTAAAGACTTGTTATACATGTACGGTGCTTTAGCTGTATCATCCCAATAATAAACATAACCAAGTTTTTGCATTGAATCGAGATTGAGATTTCTAAATGAAATTCCATGATCGAAACTTCCCGGCTGATATAATCCATTGTGTGCATCAACATTTACGTTGAAGACTCTTCCATACATGGCTGCACCAATCACAACTTTGTTTATTGGAAAATGAATTGAATCAAAAAAACGAATTGCATTATCTACAGATTCAATTTGTTTAGGCGTAGAATATAATGGTGTGTGATGACCGGTAACTGTGCTGTTGCCATTTACCAAATCATACGACATTAAATTTACTTTATCAACCAGCGGCGCAATTGCATTCCAATCAACAGATTCATTTAAAAATTTTTGAAAGCCGCCGGCTGCAAAACTTATTTCATAATTATTGCCCAAAGTATCACGCAAGGTTTGCATGAGTGCAGTAAAATCAGGCTTGTCCTGCGGCATGTATTGATGACCGGGGAAACCTTCAATGGTTGGATATTCCCAATCGATATCTATTCCGTTTGTATGAAAATATTCGCTCACTTCTTTCACCGAATGCGCAAAAGTTTTTCTTCCTTCATCTGTAGAAAACGCTTGCGAGCAAGGCGCACATCCGCCCCACCCTCCCATCGATAAAATAATTTTTAATGAAGGATTTCTTTTTTTTAATTCAACAAGATGCTGAATGGTTAATGTGTCCTTCATATTATCAACATGCAGTTCATTATCTTTTAAATGACAAAAACTATAAATGATGTGCGTAAGTCCCTCGATGTGATACGCATCAATATGTGAAGCATCCCCATCATAATAAGCAATTACAGAAAAAGTTTGTTGGGTTTGAGCATTTGTAAAAAGTGCAATTAAAACGTAAAACAATACCAGGATCTTTTTCATAAATAAATGTTGAGAATAAAGCTTGAGAATTGCTAAGTAAATAACATATCAATTAAAATAAAAATTAAGTATTTAAAATTTTATTTCTTCAAAAAAATATAAACGCATTTTTAAGATTGGTTTAAAATATGCTGTGTGAATTAGCGTTTATATTTGAAGCGTATGAAAAAAATATTAATAACAGTTTCAGTTTTTGTTTGCAGTGTTTCTGCATTCAGCCAAAATGATGATAAGGCAAACGTGCTTGCTGTTGAAAGAAACACGGCAAATGCTTTTACTAAACACGATGTTGTTGCGCTAAATGCTGCCTTTGCCGATGATGCAAATGTTATCAGTGCGAACGGCAGTGTTTTAAACAAACAACAAATAATGCAATCTGTTCAAAATGTAAATAGCGTTACGCTTTCAGATCTGCAGGTGCGCATTGAAGGTTATACAGCTATTGTTACTGGTGTGGAAAATGAAACAGGAAGAAACGATAACGGCGCTTATGAAAACAAAATGCGGTTTACAGATGTACTTTTAAAAACAAAAGGCGTTTGGAAAATTATAGCAAGCCAGGCAACTTTAATCCAATAAATTTTTTCATTTAAAGGGGTAAATTATTTATACTGATATTCATACTGGTTTAATGCCTCGCCGATGTCTTCAACCAGCGTTTCATACAATGGAATAATATCGTCTTCATTGGTAACCCATCTCCCTTCATTGTTCCGTTTTAGTGTAAACAGTTTTTCGCAATTTGTAAAAACTTCGTACAAAGTTGAACCAACCAGTTGCTGAGGCTTTACTATATATGAAAGCTCATTTACTTTAATATTGAAAGATGTTGCATCCGTCATAAAAAAAATTCATTAACTAAATTTTTTAAATGCGTCTTTCATGTTATCAGTTGAAAACTGATCGTAAATTTTCTTGCCTTTATTTTTTATTTTATTCAGCAATTCTCTTTTTTCGTCTTCACTTAATTTGGAATATTTATAAGCTGCAAATGCCGCAGCACCGGTTAAAAACAAAAAAGAAAGTTTACTCATCATTATTATTTTTAATTATTAATACTTAAAGAATCATGCCAAATGCAGGAACACAATTTCTCATCTTCCTTTCCAAATTACTTCGTTTACGTGTAACTCCTGCGCAGTAAATCGTGCAAGCATAAAAAGATAATCGCTTAAACGGTTGAGATATTTTATAATGATGGGTTCTATAAAAACATTGTTTTGCTGCATGTTCACACAAAGGCGTTCTGCGCGCCGGCAAACACAACGGGCAATATGTGTAAATGAAACAGCTGTAGTTCCACCAGGTAAAATAAAATTTTTCATTACAGGCAAGGCATCGTTCATACTATCAATTTCTTTTTCAAGAATTGAAACGTCTTCTTCTTTTAAATCAGGAATATGCATGCCTGTTTTTTTATCGGGATCACAAGCGAGTGAAGAACCAATAACAAACAACCTGTTTTGAACCTGTTTTAATATTTCACGCTGATGTTCGCTGGGAGTATAATCTGCAACAAGACCAAGGTGAGAATTCAATTCATCAACCGTGCCGTAAGTTTCTATGCGAATATTGTTTTTAAAAACTTTTGTTCCGCCTATTAATGAAGTTGTGCCGCTGTCTCCAGTTTTTGTATAAATTTTAATTGCCATTATAATTACTTATGCAATCAAAAGTAAAAATTTAAAAAGGCAATTTCAATGTAAGTTTATAACATGGTTAAAACATGAAGGCAAATAATTATTGAACAGCAGTTACAAGTTCGCGCAGTGAATCAGTTTCTATTAAACCATCGCGCAATCTTACAACACGCTTTGCATAAGCAGCAATATCTTCTTCATGTGTTACTAAAACAACGGTATTACCTGCTGCTTGTATAGAACTAAAAATATCCATTACTTCCATTGATGTTTTCGAATCAAGATTACCTGTTGGTTCATCTGCCAATAAAATAGACGGATTATTTACTAATGCCCTGGCAATAGCAACGCGCTGAATTTGTCCACCGCTTAATTCATTTGATTTATGGTGGCTGCGATCCTGCAGTCCAACTTTTTTAAGCGCTTGCATTGCGCGCTCCATCCTTTCTTTTTTTCCTGTGCCTGCATATATTAATGGTAACGCAACATTTTCAGCGGCCGTTAATCTGGGCAATAAATTAAACTGCTGAAACACAAAACCAATTTCTGTGTTGCGTACTTCTGCAAGTGCATCATCAGGCATTTTACTTACATCAGTTCCATTTAAAATATATTTTCCGCTTGTAGGAGTATCGAGACAACCGAGAATATTCATGAGCGTACTTTTACCACTACCGCTCGGTCCCATCAGTGCTACATATTCGTTTTTAAAAATATTTAATGAAATGCCTTTTAAAACTTCGAGCGAATTGGAACCCATAAAATATGTTTTCCGTATTTCTCTTAATTCAATTATTGCCTCCATAGAAAGTATAAGTATTAGTTTGAATTTTCTTTTTTAATAACTTTTGGTACAATAAAAAAATTGCCATCTGTTAGTGGCGCGTTTAGTAAAACTTCTTGTTTTGAGATAATTTGTTTCACTTGATCCTCGCGCAAAATATTTTCGGCGTCTGTAATATGAATCAAAGGCTCAACGCCCGTTGTATCAACTTCCTTAAGCTTTTCAACAAAGCCGATCATCTTTTCCAGGTCTTGTTTTAATTCAATCTTTTCGTCTTCTGAAAAACTAAGTCTTGCCAGATCTGCGAGATGATCAATAACTTCATCCGTAATTTTCATCTGTATATTTTTTAATTGCCGATGATTTATTATAATTGCTGTTGCAATTACTGCAAAGTTGCCCGAAAATATTATCTCTCATTTCGTTTAACAAAAATAACTTAAGCAAGCGAGCGTGCTCTTAAAAATGTAAAAGCGGTAAATTTTCGGTTTAAACTTTATCCGCTAGAGGCATATATAGAAAATAAAATGCTTAGCTGTGTTAAAAATATTATCTTGCACGTTGTAAAATCCGTCTTATGCTAAGAGAAACCGTATGCATATATGTGGTTGATGATGACGTGCTCTATTGCTCGGCGTTAGCACATTATTTATCGCTCAATCCAGATTACAAAGTAAGAACGTTTCATTCTGCGAAAGATCTAAAAGCAAGCCTTCACGAAAACCCGGACATTATTACTTTAGATTACTCGATGCCCGACACAAAAGGTGAAGATCTGCTCGGTCTTATTATGCAGGAAAGTCCTGAAACAAAAGTTATTATCATCTCAGGGCAGGAAGATATAAAAGTTGCCATTGATCTTTTTAAAAAAGGTGCACACGATTACATTCAAAAAGATGCAGATACGCAGCAGCGTTTATGGATGGCAATTCAAAACCTGCGCGAAACAATTGAACTTAAAAAAGAAGTTGAGTCACTTAAAAAAGAAGTTGAAAAGAAATACGATTTTCAACATAGCATTATTGGTAACAGTACTGCCATCAAGAAAATTTTTGCTTTGATGGAGAAAGCAATCTCAACCAACATCACTGTTTCTATAACCGGCGAAACAGGAACGGGTAAAGAGCTTGTGGCAAAATCAATTCACTTTAATTCAGAAAGAAAAAAGCATGCCTTCGTTCCGGTGAACGTTGCCGCCATTCCAAGAGATTTATTAGAGAGTGAATTGTTTGGTCATGAAAAAGGAGCCTTTACCGGAGCAGCTAATCGCCGTATAGGAAAATTTGAAGAAGCACATAATGGTACTTTATTCCTGGATGAAATCGGCGAAATGGACTTAAGCATGCAGGCAAAACTTTTGCGTGCATTACAGGAAAAAGAAATTACACGCATCGGCAGCAATGAAATTGTAAAAGTAAATGTGCGCATTATTGTTGCCACCCACAGAAACCTGCAGGAAGAAATTGCCAAAGGTAATTTCCGTGAAGACTTATATTATCGTTTGCTTGGATTACCGATTGCGTTACCACCTCTGCGCGACAGAGAAAATGACATACTGCTTATTGCAAAATATTTTATTGACCAATTCTGTAAAGAAAATAAGCTTGGTAAAAAGCATTTGTCTCTTGAGGCTAAACATAAGTTGATATCTTATTCGTTCCCGGGCAATATTCGCGAATTAAAATCGTTGGTTGAACTGGCTTGCGTAATGAGCGAAGAAGAAGAGATCAATGAAGAGCATTTACAGATCTATTTAACGCCCGTAAAATCTCTTACGTACGGCACTGGCAATTATACTTTGAGAGAGTATATGAGAAAATTGATACAGCAGTATCTCGACGAGTATGATTACGATGTTCTGAAAGTTGCAGGAAAGCTTGATGTGGGTAAGTCGACAATTTACAGGATGATCAACAGCCAGCAGTTGAAGGTTTCAAAGAGAAAAATAGACGCTTAATCTATAATCCAATATATATCCATGAAAAAGTTGTACAACATTGAAGCGATTTTAAAAACGCACTACGGTGATCAGGATTTTGTAAAAAGTATGGCAGAATTATTTATTGAACACCTGCCTGAAATGAGTACAGAATTACAGAAAGCATCTGCAAAAAAAGATTGGAACAATCTTTACTTCTACGCTCACAAAATGAAAGCGAGTATTGACTTGTTTTCAATTGAATCTTTAACTGATGTTATAAGAAAATTAGAAAAACAAGCGAAAGCTGCTACCGATTCAAACACGTTGAAGCAGGATGTAAATTATGTTGCAGACATAATTAATGCATGTGTAGCGCAAATAAAAAATGATTTTGCACTGGCGTAATTCACTTCGCCGCTTTATCTTAAACCTTTTCATGTAAAACAATTTTTTGCGGAGGCAACTCTGCAATAAAATCATTTGCATTTATTGTCGCTAAAAAAATTTAAATACATACTTTAGCACGCAACCTCGTTGTCAAAAAACAATTTATTATGAAACTTGCGTGCTTGTTATCTGCTGCCTTACTTATTATTTCAAAGATTTTTTCCCAGCAACAACCTATCAAATATTTTACACCGGTTGATTTTTCACATGTTGTAATAACAGATCATTTCTGGAAACCGAAAGTTGATCTTGTTGCAACAAAATCTTTGGAAGCTTGCATTTATCAAACAGAAATTGCTACGCCGCGTATTCAAAATTTTATTAACGCAGCACATCATACAGGAAAATTTGTTGGGCTTGTTTATGATGACAGCGACGTATATAAAGCGCTTGAAGCAATGGGTTATTCATTAAAAAATCATCCTGACACATCGATAGAAAATACTGCCGACAGGTGGATTAATTATATTGCTGCTGCACAAATGCCCGATGGATATATTGACACATATTATCAGCTGCGCGATATTTCAAAACGCTGGACAGAAATCGGAAATCATGAAGATTATAATGCAGGTCATTTAATGGAAGCTGCGGTTGCATATTACGATGCAACAGGCAAAAGAAAGTTATTAGACGTTGCCATTCGTCTCGCCAATCATATTGATACGACTATGCGCATAAACAACAGGCAATGGTTTAGCGGTCATGAAGAAATTGAAATTGGTTTAATGAAATTATATCATGTAACAGGAAACGAGAATTATGAAAAATTAGCGAACTGGTATTTAAATCAGCGTGGCAAACACATTTATGCATATCGTTCGGATGAATGGGTGAAACCTGAGTACTGGCAGGATGTATTACCTGTTAAAGATCAAACACAAATTACAGGTCATGCAGTGCGTGCAATGTATTTGTACAGCGGGGCTGCTGATGTTGCGGCTGCAACAGGCGACACAGGTTATATTCACGCAATGAAAAACGTTTGGCAGGATGTTGTATATCACAACATGTATTTAACGGGCGGCATTGGAAGCAGTGGAGACAACGAAGGCTTTACAAAAGATTATGATCTTCCAAACAGAGAAGCTTATTGCGAAACATGTGCATCTGTAGGAATGGTTTTATGGAATGAGCGAATGACTGAATTAACAGGTGATGCAAAATATATTGATGTGCTCGAACGCAGTTTATATAATGGTGCATTGGATGGATTGAGTTTAAGTGGCGACAGATTTTTTTATGGTAACCCGCTTGCTTCAAATGGTGATGATGAACGCAGTGCATGGTTTGGTACCGCTTGTTGCCCCGCAAATATTTCAAGGCTTGTTGCAGGCATTGGCAATTATATTTATGGAGTGAACGATAAAAGTCTTTGGGTAAATCTTTTTATCGGCAGCAACGCATCAACTAAAATTAATAATACCAATGTTGATGTAAACATGCAAACAAATTATCCTTGGGACGGAAAAGTAAGCTTAAATATTTCTCCTGAAAAGCCAACAAGCTTTGATGTTTATGTGCGCATTCCCGGGTGGACACAAAATGATATTGTAGATGGAAACTTATACTTTGTTAGTAACAACATTCAAAAGCAAACGCCGCAATTTTTTGTGAATGGAAAGGCAGTTGATTTCAAACAACAAAATGGTTATGCAATTATTTCAAACAAATGGAAGAAAGGCGATGTAATCAGTTTCGAATATGCGATGCCTGTACTGGAAGTAAATTCAAAGAAAGAAGTGTTGTATGATGATGACCGCATTGCTTTGCAGCGTGGACCAATTGTGTACTGTGTTGAAGGTGCAGACAACAATAAAGAAGCATGGAACTTTACAGTGAATCCAAGTGCAACAATGCAACCAACAGATTATAAAGTGTTGGATGAACCTGTTGTTGCAATTCAAACAACAGCAAACGTAGTTCAGCCTTCAGCAGATGGAAGTTCGCTGCAAACAACGGAAAAAACAATAACAGCTATCCCCTACTATACCTGGTGTAACCGCGGCAAAAACCAAATGCAGGTTTGGCTGCCAACAAAAATGAAAGAGATCAAAGTGAATTATTGATATTAAAACTTGAGAGGTGAAACGTGAAAGCTTGCCTCTCACTTCTGCCGTCTCACTTCGTACTTTAAATAAATCGCTCTTTGCTTCTTTGTGCTACTTTACTACTTTGCGCGAAACTTATTCAATGCATCAACCGAAAGTTTGCCGTTTAATTGCAACGCTGTTTTTCTTTTTTATTTTTTGTGTTGATATGAATGCGCAGGTAACAAAAATGCCTGCTTATCCTTTAATCACACACGATCCTTATTTCAGTATCTGGAGTTTTTCAGATAAACTCAATGAAACAAATACAAGACACTGGACCGGCAAAGAGCAACCGCTATATGGTTTAATAAGAGTTGATGGAAAGACATACAATTTTTTAGGCAAACCTACTTATCCTGTTCAATGGCTTGCACAAACAAGCGAACAAGAACCGCATGGTTCAAGGTATATGACAAATAAACCTGCTGATAATTGGATGAATGAAAATTTTAATGATGATGCATGGACAAGCGGAAGTTTTCCCTATGGAAATAAAGAAGCACATCCGTCAACAGAATGGAACACTAATGAAATTTGGGTACGCAGAACTTTCAATGTTTTTGACACAGGTATACAGGAGTTGCTTTTGTATATGCGAAACGATGATGATGCAGAAGTTTATATCAACGGGAAAAAAGTTTGTACATCTGGCTGGCAAGGCGATTATAAAATGAGAGAGCTGCCTGATTCTGTGATAAAGATGTTACACCGCGGCACAAATCTGCTTGCAATACATTGTACAAACACCGGCGGCGATGCGTGGCTTGATGTTGGTCTTGCAACACGTGCATCTGTTGAAAATATTGAAATGGCAAAACAAGATGCATTATACGTTACAGCAACCCAAACGAAATATTTATTTACGTGTGGTGCCGTAAATCTTGAAGTAGATTTTTTGTCGCCCCTGCTTGCAAATAATTTAGACATGCTCTCCCGCCCTGTATCTTTCATTCATTTTTCCGTTACATCAAATGATGGTGGCATTCACCAGGCAAATATTTTATTTGCTGAAAGCTGTGTTGTTGCCGGAAATACGGGTACGGAATACATGAAAGCATCATCTTATCAAACCAAAAATTTAAATGTTTTAAAATGCGGCACAGATGCGCAACCCGTTTTACAAAAGAAGGGCGACAATCTGCGCATTGATTGGGGTTATGCTTATCTCGCTGTGCCTTTACAAAAACAATATGATGTGCGCATTACATCAATTCAAAGCATAATAAAAGATTATTTAACCAAAGGCATGTTCTCATCAACGTTCACAGATAAAGACGTATCAGGCAAAAGTTTTTTGCTTGCAACAAATATTTCTTTATTCACCGGAAATGATAAAACAAGTAAGGCAACTGTAATGTTGGGTTATGATGATATTTATTCCATTCAATACTTTAATCAGAACATGCAGGCCTGGTGGAAAAAGAATTTTCAAAGCATGAATGATCTGCTTGAAACATCTGCACAACAATATCCAAATATTCTTGCAACGTGCAATGCATTCGATAAACAATTGTATACTGATGCGACGAAAGCTGCTGACACAACGTACGCAGATCTGTGCGTGATGGCTTATCGCCAATCTTTGGCTGCACATAAATTGGTGCGCGGTGCTAACAACGAAATTTTATTTCCGCAAAAAGAAAACTTTAGTAACGGTTCTATATGGACCGTTGATGTTACTTATCCCTCATCGCCTTTATCACTCGTGTATAATCCTGATTTATTAAAAGGCATGTTGAATGGAATTTATGATTACAGTGAAACAGGTAAATGGACAAAGCCTTTTCCCGCGCATGATTTAGGAACTTATCCAGTTGCAAATGGTCAAACATATCCTGAAGATATGCCGGTTGAAGAAGCAGGTAATATGATCATTTCTACTGCGGCAATTTCGAAGGATGAAGGCAATGCAAATTATGCAAAGCAACACTGGACTTCGCTAAGTAAGTGGGTTGAATTTTTGGTGAAGGATGGATTAGATCCTGCGAATCAATTATGCACAGATGATTTTGCAGGTCATCTCGCACGCAATGCAAATCTTTCAGTAAAAGCAATTGTTGGCATTGATGCATATGCGATGATGGCAAGAATGTTGGGTGATAAACCTACGGCAGATCAGTACGATGCAATTGCACATAACTATGCGCAGCAATGGTTGTTGTTGGCAGATGATGGAGATCATTACGATTTAGCATTCGGTGCAAAAAATACGTGGAGCCAGAAATATAATTTGGTTTGGGATAAATTGCTTGGCTTGAATTTATTTCCGCAATCAGTATACGATAAAGAGATCGCTTATTATCTCACCAAACAAAACCAATTTGGTTTGCCATTGGATAGTCGTAAAACTTATACAAAGAGTGATTGGATTTTATGGACATCAACGCTTGCATCAAATAAAAACGATTTTGATTCATTGATAACGCCCGTTTATAATTACGCAACGCAAACACCAATAAGAGTTCCGTTAAGTGATTGGCATGAAACAACAGATGGTACGCAAGTTGGTTTTCAGGCACGCAGTGTAGTTGGTGGTTATTTTATAAAGATGTTACAGTGGAAATGGAATCCTCAAAAAAAATAATACGTTTCTTATCAAGTAAAATTATTTTTTGAAATTTTCATATGCAATCGCTTGCGATGGTAAAACAATTACTGTATAATCTTCGGCTTGTCCCGCTCCATTAACAGCAGTTCCATGTAGTTTGCATGAAGTGGGCTGAACGGATGGATCATCAGCAATAACACGCATGCGCAAAGGTGTATTTGTAATAACACCTGTTAGCGGAATTGTGATCGTTTTCTTTGCTGTATCTGTTCGCATAGAAAAAATATTTTCGTGCGCATCGCTAAAATCACCATCATTATTATAATCAATAAAAACTCTTATATAATGCGGATTACCGTAGCTGCCTGTTACTTTTAATTTGTATTGCATACCCTGAATAACAGTTGTAGATTGATTGACTGTTCTGTCAACATAAATAGCACCATCAGCCTGACTGCTGTTTGAATAAACACTTAACGTATTGAATTCAACTTTCTGTACACCGTAATAAGGAGATAAACCATAAGTTGCTGTTGGCACACAGGCAGCAACAGGCACGAGACTATCGGGCGGCGTTAATGCTTTTGAAGAAATTAATCCGTGACGAAATGTTAGTAAAGCAGAACGTGCTCTTTCTTTTTGTCCTTTTGTAAACATCCACTGGCAATTTGTATAGCTCATAAAATTATTCAGCACGGTATAATGTTTTTGTGCATCTGCGATAATAAATGGCTGATCGTTATTGCAACTGTTGGTTGAAGTTCCGCACGCAACATTTAACACAGGTTCGGTATCGCAAACTTTATCGCCTTCATTTGAGCAATCATCATTCGCTGCGCATGTTGTTTCATTTCCATCATCATGAAATGGGTGATACAAACTGAAATAATGGCCCATCTCGTGCACAACAGTTTTATTTGTTCCGTTAACAACACTTGCAAGCAATACCATTCCATCTGTTGCCGCAGAATTATATTCAGGAAAATAAGTGTAACCACCCGGCGCCGTGTTACTTCCATTTATTTTATTTACGATCCATATATTAATGTAATCTGTGTTTGGCCACCTGCTTAAATTTTTTACAGTTACTTCATCTGCACTTCCTGCTGTATTATTATTCGTAATTCCACCTGAAACATAATTTGTAAGCGAACTGCCATCAACACGAATGATTCCATTTGTAGAGGTTCCATTTGGAGATCTTACAGCCAGCTTAAATTTTAATTTCATGTTTACGCCGCCAAATGAGCTGCCTTTTTTTTGAAATGCATTATTAAGATCAGCGATCATCGCACTTATTTGACTGCCGGTTGGGTTATCTGGTGAACCAACAGCATCGCCTGTAGTAATTACATGCACTACCACAGGTAATGTATACAGCGTTGTATCATCAATTTTTGTTTGGGATTGCTGGTTGAATAATAGTTTGCCAGAATTTTTGTTCAACCGAAAATCTTTGTTTACTAGCTTCCATGCACAGGCAGTTTGAGCAAACATGTTATTGCAACAAATAATGACGAAAATAAAAATGCACGCAGCAGAAAAATTTTTTTTCATAGTATAAGTTTTGGTGACGGCAATTAAAGCTATGAATGTTTATTGAAAAGTAACTGGCTTACAATCTTACATGCTCCAGCCAAAATAATTTTTTGCATTGTGATAAGAAATATCAGCAAGTATTTTTCCCAACCAGTTTACATCGTTTGGCAGTTCACCTTGTTCAACATCTTTTCCAACTAAATTGCATAAAATTCTTCTGAAATAATCATGACGGCTGAATGATAAAAAGCTTCTTGAATCAGTAACCATTCCAACAAACCGGCTCAGCAAATTCATATTTGATAAAGTATTCAATTGCTTCTCAATTCCATCTTTTTGATCAAGAAACCACCATGCACTTCCCCATTGAATTTTACCTGCAACAGAACCATCATTAAAATTTCCGGCAAGTGTCGCAAAAACTTCGTTATCAGCAGGATTTAGATTATATAAAACAGTCTTTGCAAGCTTGTTTTCATCATCCAAGGCATTTAAAAAAGCGGATAAATTTTTAGCCTGGCTATAATCACCAATTGAATCTGCGCCGGCATCTTTTCCAATCATTTTTAATAAGCGCGAATTGTTATTGCGCAATGCACCAAGATGAAATTGCTGTGTCCAGCTTTTTGTATGATACATTTTGCAGAGTTCGAATAAAACACACGCTTTTAATGATTGCAGCTTTTCAGCATCGGGTAATTTTTTCTTATTTAATAGTTTTTGAAAAACACGTTCAAGTTTTTCGTTGCGCGTGTTTAAAACAGGAATGTATTCTAAGCCATGATCAGATAAACGGCAACCATTATTATGAAAAAATTCTATCCTGTTGCCAAGCCTCGAAAGAAAATCGTCAAGATTTTTAATAGTAGAATTGGTAATTTTTTCAAGTGCCAGCAACTGGCTTAGCCACGCTTCTTTATCATCAAAGTTTATTAATGCATCTGGCCGAAACGCCGGGAACATTTTGAATTGAGCATTACTTTTTGCGAATTGCTGATGAAAACTTAAATCATCTGTTGGCTTATCTGTTGTACAAAGCAGTTCAACTTTATGATAGTTCAAAATTTCATGAACGCTGTATTTTGTTTGCAGCTTTTCATTACAATAATTATAAATTCTGTCTGCACTTTCTTCGTTTAATAATTCCTGCACATCAAACGGATGTTTTAATTCGAGGTGCGTCCAGTGATAAAGCGGATTGCGCATGGTAAACGGAACCGTTGCGGCCCATGCTTTAAATTTTGAATAATCGTCTGCATCACCCGTAATAAATTTTTCTTCAATGCCGTTGGCGCGCATAGCACGCCATTTATAATGATCGCCATTCAACCAAATTTCTGTGAGCGTTGAAAACTTTTTATTGGTAGCAACTTCGGCAGGCGGCAAATGATTATGATAATCTACGATTGGCAAATGTTGAACATGTTCAAAATATATTCTTCTTGCTGTTTCTGTTTGCAATAGAAAATTTTCTGTAATAAATGTTTGCACCATAAATAAATTAAGCGAGTAGCGAATGTAAGAATTTGCATGTTGTTTGCTTCAATCATTCTTTAGCATTAACGGCTCTATTCTTTTTAAGTTTGCACTGATGGATTACCAGCTTACGTTTAAAAAAATATTTTCAAGTCAATATTTATTTACTGGTATTCGAATTACCGCGGCTGCAATTATTCCTGCATTTATTTTATATCATTATAATGTGCTTGGTTTAATGGCAGCAATTCCGTTGGGCGCATTAGTTGTAGGTTCAACAGACAGTCCCGGTCCTTTTACACATCGCCGAAATACAATACTGGCAAGCATTTGCTTAAACTTTATTGTTGTTGTAATTACCATGTCTCTTCAACACAATGCTGTTCTCATTTTAATCTTTATTGTTTTGTTTGGGATGTTCTTTTCGCTGATCGGCATTTATGGTAATCGTGCAAATTCGGTGGGTTTAATTGCATTGCTTGTCTTCACTTTTAATATTGATAGTAAAGCGAGTTTTGAAAGCGCCTGGTATAATGGTTTGTTATTTACTGCAGGCGGTGCATGTTACTTAATTATGAGTTTGATTTTACATCGCCTGCGCCCCTATCGTTATATACAGTTGCAGTTGGGTGAAAGCCTGCGCACGATTTCAAATTATACCGAAACACTTGCAGATTTATTTAAAATTAATCGCGATGAAGATTACACGTACACACGTTTGAGGCAACAGCAAATTACCATTCAGCAAGAGCAGGATAGTTTACGTGAGATGCTTTTGAGTACGCGGGAAATGGTTATTGATTCTACCGTAAAAGGAAGAATTTTAATGATGATGTTTCTTGACAGTGTTGATTTATTTGAGCAACTCCTTTCGCTTCAGCAAGATTATACTTCGATACATAAAGAATTTGATAACACGGAAATGATGGATGCTATGCTGGAAACATTAAACAGTTTTCAGCAGGAGTTAAACAGTGTTGGATATGCAATTCAATTTAATCAGCCCTCAAATCCAGAAACTGATATTTCAGTTGTTACCAAAAAACTTTTTGATGTTTATCTCGCCGAAAGAAAAAAGAATCTCAACAAAAACACGTTGTCTTTATTCATCAAACTAAGACAAATAATTTATGCTTTACAGGATGTGGGAGAAAGAATAAAAAGGTTGCATCATTTTTCACGCTATAAAAAAATGACAGCAAAAGATTTCAGGCAAAATGCAAATGAAGAAGTACAAATTAAATCTACCGAAATTTCACCCGTATTATTAATTGAAAACATCACGCTTAAATCAAGCCAGTTCAGGCATGCCTTAAGAGTAACAACAGGTATGCTGATCGGCTATTGCATTTCACTTTTCTTTCCGCTCGGTCATGGTTATTGGATCATAATGACGATCGCTATTATTTTAAAACCCGCTTATAGCATTTCACGCACACGCAATAAGCAGCGTTTGCTGGGAACGCTTACAGGTGTTACACTTACTTTTCTTTTTTTGTATTTTATAAAAAGTAATACAGTTGAATTTTTATTGCTTACGTGTGCAATGATCATTGCTTATAGTTTATTAAAAGTAAATTATTTCATAAGTGTTATTTGCATTACGGTTTATGTTTTAA
>DASZUY010000064.1:0-2023 GCA_035547495.1 Parafilimonas sp.
CTACATGGTTGCATGAAATGGCAACAGGAGATGCACAATTAAGAGAAAAAATGGCGCTCTTCTGGCACGGGCATTTTGCCTGCCGCAACCTGAATATTTTTTATCAGCAACTATTATTGCAGCAAATAAGAAATAATGCGCTAACAAATTTTCGTGATTTATTAAAAGGAGTAAGCAAGTCTGCTGCAATGCTTAATTTTTTAAACAATCAGCAAAACCGAAAACAACATCCCAACGAAAATTTTGCACGTGAAGTAATGGAGTTGTTTACCATGGGCAGAGGAAATTATACTGAAGAAGATGTAAAAGAAGGAGCAAGAGCTTTTACAGGATGGAGTTCAACATTTAATGGCGATTTTGTTTTTCGTCGTTTTTTCCATGATGCAGATGAAAAAATATTTTTAGGCAAACGAGGCAATTTTAGTGGCGATGATATTCTGAATATAATTTTAGATCAACCGCAAACGGCGACTTTCATCACACAAAAGATTTATAAATATTTCGTAAATGATGTTGTTGATATGGACGCTGTAAATAGTCTTTCAAAAACATTTTATCAAAGCAACTATGATATTAAAACTTTGATGCAAAATATTTTTACGAGTAATTGGTTTTACGATGAAAAAAATATTGGCTGCCATATAAAATCTCCTGTGGAATTAATTGCGGGCATACGAAGATTGCTGCCATTACAATTTGAAGATGACAGAGTGCAATTGTTATTACAAAAAGCTTTAGGACAAATTTTATTTTATCCGCCAAATGTTGCAGGCTGGCAAGGTGGAGAGGCATGGATTGATAGTTCAACGCTTATGCTGCGTTTGCGCATTCCACAACTTATAAAAGACAACGAAACTGTGTATGTAGTTCCAAAGCCAGATGATGATGTGCAAATGGGAATGCAGGAAAAAAATGAATTCAACTTAAAAAAAGATTTGCCGAATGGTGGTTTTAAGATTACTGCTTCTGTAAACTGGAACGCTTATACAAAACAATTCGATCGTATAAATGAAAATAGTTTATATGAAGCAATCGAAGCAGTGGTTTTGCAAACAAACAAAGCCAGCGTAAATAAAAATGTTATTGAATCTGATATAACATCGAACAGCAGAGAAGATTATATTAAAAATGTAACCATTGCTTTAATGAGTACGCCTGAGTACCAGTTGTGCTAAATGAATTTGCTATGTTAATCAAACGCAGAAAATTTATTCAAATGGGTTCGCTGGCAACAGCAACTTTAATGATGCCCAAATTTTTAAAAGCATTCGAAAGAAATGGTGGTGTAACAGTGCCTTCCGGCAATAAAGTAATTGTTGTATTGCAAATGAGTGGTGGCAATGATGGATTAAATACAGTGATTCCAATTTCAAATGATATTTATCATCGCTCACGGCCGGGTCTTGGTATTGCAAAAGATAAAGCACTAATGCTAACTGATGATGCAGCGCTGCATCCTGAATTAACTGCATTTAAAACTTTGTACGATGACGGCAGCCTCGGAATTTTAAACAGCGTTGGTTATCCGGACCCGGATAGAAGTCATTTTCGGAGTATGGATATTTGGCAAACAGGAAGTGCAAGTACAGAGTTTATAACAACCGGTTGGATCGGTCGTTATCTCGATGCACAATGTTCCGGCTGTGGCAAGCCAACGCAAGCTTTAGAGATTGATGATATTCTAAGTCTTGCATTAAAAGGTTCAAGGGAAAAAGGAATTGCATTTAAAGATCCGCGCAGGTTGTATAACACAAGTAATGAAAATTATTTTAAACAATTGGCCGCACAACATCATGCTGAAGAGCATGAAAAGCCTGTTGATTATTTATATAAAACGATGGCAGAAACTTTAAGCAGTGCGGATTATATTTTTGAACAAAGTAAACTTCGTCCAAGTTCTGCAAGTTATCCGCAAACAGAACTTGGAAATAATTTAAGAACAATTGCATCGCTTATTCTTTCCGATATCAATACAAAAATTTATTATGTAAGTATCGGCAGTTTTGATACGCATGAATTTCAG
>DASZUY010000065.1:0-39799 GCA_035547495.1 Parafilimonas sp.
TATAATGCGAAACTGGTTAAACGTCTGAACAGGGATTTGGGTAGATTAATTTGATTAAAGGATAAGTATGGATTTTAAATACAAAAACATAACTGAAAAAATTATTGGCGCTGCAATGAAAGTGCATTCGACTTTAGGAAACGGATTTCAGGAAGTCATTTATCAAAGAGCATTGGCACTTCAAATGGAGCATGATGAAATTTCATTTGTAAGAGAATGCAACATGCCAGTGCTTTATTTGGAACAACAGATTGGTGAGCGAAGAGTTGATTTCTTTGTAGAAAAGAAGATTTGTGTTGAAATAAAATCAATCATTAACCTGGAACCAGTTCATTTTGCACAGGCAAGAAATTATCTTGAAGCATTTAATGTAGAAGTTGGATTACTAATAAATTTTGGAGCAATCAGCTTGCAGTTTAAGCGATTGACAAACCCGAAATATAATCCATCCCTTATTCATCATCCTCAAAATCCTTCATATCTACCCAAATCATAGTTCAGACAATGAAAAAAATCTTACAATATTTATTTGAACATAAATCGCTTTCGAGAAAAGAAGCGTACGAAGTGTTACTAAACATTTCAAAAAGCATGTACAACGAAACAGAAGTTGCAGCTTTTGTTACAGTGTATTTAATGCGCAGTATTACCATTGAAGAGTTGCAGGGTTTTCGCGATGCCTTGCTGGAACTTTGCGTTAAAGTTGATTTGAATGGTCATAAAACGTTAGACATTGTTGGTACCGGTGGAGATGGAAAAAATACGTTTAATATTTCGACACTTGCGTGTTTTATTGCGGCAGGCACCGGACAAAAAGTTGCGAAGCATGGAAACTATGGAGCTTCATCAATCAGCGGCGCATCAAATGTGATGGAGCAATTGGGTTATAAATTCAAGAATGATTCAGACCAACTTAAAAAAGAAATTGAAGAAGCCAATATTTGTTTTATGCATGCGCCACTGTTTCATCCTGCATTAAAAACCGTTGCACCTATTCGTAAAAATTTTGGATTAAGAACATTCTTCAACATGCTTGGACCACTTGTAAATCCTGCATTTCCCGAATATCAATTAATTGGAGTTTACAATTTGGAAATGGCAAGAATCTATAATTATCTTTTGCAGCAAGCAGGCAAATCATTTACTATTATTCATGGGCTTGATGGTTACGATGAAATCTCATTAACGAACGACACAAAAGTTATAACGAATGAAGGCGAGCAAATAAAAACGCCGCTTGAATTAGGAAAACGTTTTGTTGAAGCGGAAAATATTCATGGCGGCGCAACAACAGAAGAAGCTGCAAAATTATTCTTGACAATTATTAAAGGTGAAGGCACATGGGCACAAACAGCAGTGGTGCTTGCAAATGCAGCGATGGCATTGCAATGCATCGACAATTATAAAACGTATGATGATGCATATGCAGCAGCTGTTGAAAGTTTTGAATCTGGCAACGCATATAATTGTTTACAAAAATTAATCAGTTTACAGTGAACATACTTGAAACGATAGTAGCACAAAAGAAAAAAGAAGTTGAAGAGAAAAAAGCCATAACAAGTATTGATGCGTTGATGAAAAATGTGAGCGGCAATTCTTATTCATTAAAAGATTCGCTCAACGCATCGCAAGGCGCAGGCATTATTGCTGAGTTCAAAAGAAAATCTCCATCAAAAGGATGGATACACGAACATATAAATGTTACAGAAGTCGTACCGGCTTATGAGGCAAACGGTGCTGCAGCTGCTTCTATTCTTACAGACAAAAATTTTTTTGGTGGGGATTTGGAAGATTTAAAATCAGCGCGACATCAAACTAAAATTCCTTTGTTGCGCAAAGATTTTATGATTGATGAATATCAATTGTACGAAGCAAAAAGTTTTGGTGCCGATGTAATTCTTTTAATTGCGGCATGCTTATCGAAACAACAAACAAAAGAACTTGCAAAAAAAGCAAAGGAATTAAAATTAGAAGTGTTGCTTGAAATTCATTCAGAAAAAGAATTGGATTATGTGTGCGATGAAGTTGATGTGATTGGAATTAATAATCGCAATCTCGAAACATTTAAAACAGATGTGCAGATTTCAGTTGAATTAATTAAGAAAATACATTTTGATAAGCCGTTAATTTCTGAAAGTGGCATTGATAATATTGAAACAATTTTACAGTTGCATGATTTAGGTTTTAAAGGATTTTTGATTGGTGAATATTTTATGAAACAACAAAATCCTGCGATTGCTTTTGCTGATTTTATGAACCAGCTTAAAGCAAATTTACAATGAGAATTAAAGTTTGCGGATTAACAGATGCTCAGCAGGTACGTCAGCTCAATGATTTAGGAATTGAGTTTGCCGGTTTTAATTTTTATCCGCGTTCGCCCAGGTATGTTTATAAAAACATGCCGGCAACAGCAATAAAAAAAATTCGCGGAAAAATAAATAAGGTGGGTGTTTTTGTAAATGAAGACCCGGATGAATTATTAAGAACGGTGGATGAATGCGGCTTGTATTTAGTGCAATTGCATGGTGATGAATCGCCGCGTTATTGCGAAAGAATTTCAAATTATATCGGCGTGATAAAAGTGTTTCGCTTGTCTGCTGATGATAATGTTGAATGGAAAATAAAAGACTTTTATGAAGTGGCTGATATGTTTATGTTCGATACAGAAAGTGTTGCGTATGGTGGTTCAGGAAAAAAATTCGATTGGAAAATTTTGCAAGGGCTCGAAATAAAGAAGCCATTCTTTTTAGCAGGCGGAATTAGTGCAAGCGATGTAGATGAATTAAAAATTTTTGAAAAAGAAAAAGTCGCGAAAGATTTGTTTGCCATTGATATCAACAGCAAGTTTGAAGTTGCGCCGGGTATTAAAGATGTTGACTTAATAAAAAGTTTTCGCAAAAAATTATCAGAACCATATTTTCCGACTTTATTTCCGGGTGAGCTATGATAACAATTCGCAACGCAACAGAAAATGATTTGCAGGCTACGCTTGATATTTACAATGAAATCATTGCAAATAGTACTGCTATTTTTCAATATGAACTGCAAACATTGGAAATGCGCAAAACATGGTTTGTAGAAAAGAAAGAAAAAAATTATCCGGTGTTTGTTGCTGAAGAAAATAATATGATTGTTGGTTTCAGCACATTTGGGCAATTCAGAAACTGGCAGGCATATAAATTTTCAGTTGAGAATTCTGTTTATGTAAAGGCAGATTGCAGAGGCAGAGGAATTGGAAAATTATTATTGCAACCTTTAATTGATGTGGCGAAAGAAATGCAGTTGCATACAATTATTGCAGGTATTGTTGCAGAAAATGAAGCAAGCCTCGCTTTGCACAAACAATTTGGTTTTATTGAAGTAGCGCATTTTAAAGAAGTCGGTTATAAGTTTAATAAATGGCTTGATTTAAAATTTTTACAGTTAATGGTTCAATAGAGAAATGGAAGTTTTTTAATAAATCACGTTAATAAGTAAATAAGGATAAAATCATGGTTCAGACATCTGACAAAGGCACATACAAACAACCAAACATTTTCGGTTACTATGGAAATTTTGGTGGTGCTTACATTCCTGAAATGCTGCACAGAAATGTAGAAGAGCTGCGCGACAATTATTTAAAAATAATGTATGATGAAGCATTTCAAAAAGAGTTTCAAAATTTATTGCATGATTATGCTGGCAGACCAACACCATTATTTTTAGCCGAGCGATTAAGCAATCAGTTCAACACAAAAATTTATTTAAAGCGTGAGGATTTAAATCATACAGGTGCACATAAAATAAACAATGCAATCGGGCAAGTATTGTTAGCAATTCGATTAGGTAAAAAAAGAATTATCGCAGAAACAGGTGCTGGTCAACATGGCGTAGCAACGGCAACAGTGTGCGCATTAAAAGGACTTGAATGCATTGTGTATATGGGTGTAAAAGATATGGAGCGCCAACAACCCAATGTTGCACGCATGAAAATGTTAGGCGCAGAAGTTAGACCAGCAACAAGCGGCAGTCAAACATTAAAAGATGCAACGAATGAAGCGATACGGGATTGGATAAATAATCCGAACGATACACATTATGTAATCGGTTCTGTTGTTGGTCCGCATCCTTATCCGGATATGGTGGCGCGTTTTCAAAGTGTGATAAGTGAAGAAATAAAAAAACAACTGAAAGAAAAAACAGGAAGTGAGTTACCAAATTATGTGATGGCTTGTGTTGGCGGTGGCAGTAATGCGGCTGGTGCGTTCTATCATTTTTTAGATGATTTATCTGTGCAGTTGATTGCTGTTGAAGCGGCAGGTTGTGGAATTAGTTCAGGCATGAGCGCTGCAACAACACAATTGGGCAAACCAGGTGTTTTACATGGCAGTAAAAGTTTGGTGATGCAAACAGCGGATGGTCAGGTGGTAGAGCCACACAGCATTTCAGCGGGTTTGGATTATCCCGGCATTGGTCCGTTGCACGCGCATTTATATGAAAGCGGTCGTGCAAAATTTTTATCAGCAACAGATGAAGAAGCAGTGAAGGCTGCATTCAATCTTACAAAAATGGAAGGCATTATTCCTGCGCTTGAAAGTTCGCATGCATTAGCTGCGCTCAATCAAATGCAATTTAAAAAAGATGATGTTGTAGTTATTTGTTTAAGCGGGCGCGGAGATAAAGACATGTCAACTTATATGAAATACATGATGAATTATGAGTTATGAATTATAAATTATGAATAGACTCGAAGAATTATTTACAAGAAAAAAATCCAACGTTTTAAATGTGTTTTGCACTGCGGGTTTTCCGCAACTCAACAGTACATTAGAAGTTATGAAAGCTTTGCAGGATAACGGCGCAGATATAATTGAATTGGGAATGCCGTACAGCGACCCACTTGCAGATGGACCGGTTATTCAAGCCAGCAGTATTAAGGCATTGCACAATGGAATGACGATGCAATTGCTGTTTGAACAATTAAGAGATTTCAGAAAAGAAATTTATGTGCCTGTTATTTTGATGGGTAATATCAATCCTGTTTTACAATTTGGTTTTGAAAATTTTTGCAAGCAATGCGCAAGTTTACCTATCGATGGAATCATTCTTCCCGACTTACCTGAATACGAATTCGAAAATGAATACGGCGCCATCATAAAAAAGTATGGATTGAGTTTTATTTTTTTAATCACACCGGAAACATCTGAAGAAAGAATAAAAAAACTGGATTCATTAAGCACAGGATTTTTGTATGCGGTTTCATCTTCATCAACTACAGGAAACAAAAAAGATTTTACTGAAGTTGAAAAATATCTTCAGCGCTTACAAAATATGCAACTCAAAAATCCTTTGATGGTTGGTTTTGGGATAAAAGATAAAACATCATTTCAATCGGCATGTAAATATGCAAACGGTGCCATCATCGGTACGGCATATATCAAAGCAATTGAGCATGCAGAAAATTTGCAGGATGCTACAAAAGCATTTTTGTCTTCTGTCATAAATTAGATAAACATTAAGCAAATGATAGTTAATTTGCATGTTTAAAATTCAATTACTATACACTAAAAAAATTTCATGAAGCGCATTGTTTTCCTACTTTTTTTATTCCCTTTTCTTGTGCAGGCGCAAGGCAAAAAAGCGTTTTTAATTAATGGTAAACTTAATTCGCTGCCTGACAGCGCAAAGGTAATTTTGCTTGATTTTAATGGCACTGACACCATTACTCAAACCCAGGCGCACAAAGGTGCTTTTACGTTGAAAGGTTCAGTAGATAACGACGATGCACGCATTATTCTTTTTCCTACACAACAACGCCGCATGGTTTTGTTTATGGGAAATGATACCGTGAATATAAACGGTTCAAGCGAAGCTGACGTTACTGTTACCGGTTCGCCAAGCAATCTTGACTATGATGAATTTTTGTATGAAATAAAACCGCTGAATGATTTTGTAAGTTATTATCGAAACCAGGTGATGAGCGCAACATCACAAGGTTTGCACGATTCTGCAGTGATTGAATTGAATACAGCATATAACATGTATCAAAATGCAATTGACCGTTTTATTGCACGCAAAAAAAATTCTCCTGTTGCTGCGTTGCTGCTTTTATACAGTTATGATACTGACCCAAATCGCGATGTGTTGTTGTTACAAAAAAGATATGGTCAGCTTGATGGACTTGCATTGCAAACACAGTTTGCAAAAAATCTTGCTGATGTAATTAAAGAAGATTTGGTGGGTGCCGTGGGTACGCAGAGTTTAGACTTTACGCAGGAAGATACAGCCGGTAAAAAAGTTTCTTTATCGCAGTTTAAAGGTAAATATGTGTTGGTTGATTTTTGGGCGAGTTGGTGCAGACCTTGCCGCATGGAAAATCCGAATGTTGTTGCTGCATACAATAAATTCAAAGAAAAAAATTTTACGGTGTTAGGTGTTTCACTTGATGCAGAAAAAAATAACTGGCTGCAGGCGATTCATGCAGATGGTTTAACATGGACGCAGGTGAGTGATTTAAAACAATTTCAAAATGCAGTTGCTGAATTGTATCACATAAAAGAAATTCCACAAAATATTTTAATTGACCCTTCAGGAAAAATTGTTGCAAAAAATTTGCGTGGTGATGCGCTTGAACAAAAGCTAAGTGAATTATTGCAATAGTTGCTTAAGCATTTTTTCTTTTTGAAATTTCAGAAATTATTTTATCTGCGTGTACTCTTGAATTTTCGATAAAAAGTTTGTGCGTATCAAAGCCACCGCAAACAACGCCAGCTAAAAATATTCCATGCTGATTTGTTTCCATCGTTTCACCATTATAAAGCGGGCATTGCTTTTCATCATCAGATAAAGTAACATGCAAATATTTCAACAAAGAAAAATCCGGATGATAACCTGTCAACGCTAATACAAAATCATTTTCAATTGTAATTAAACCATCAGGTGTTTCAACATCAACTTCTTTTTCTCTTATCTCCTTAATATTCGAATTGAAATAAGCTTTAATGCTGCCTTCTTTAATCCTGTTTTCAATATCAGGCTTCACCCAATATTTTACGCTTTTGCCAATTGCATCTTTGCGAATAACCATTGTAACTTCTGCACCTTTACGCCACGTTTCCAATGCGGCGTCAACAGAAGAATTGCTTGCACCCACAACAATTACTTTTTGAAACGCATAATAATGCGGGTCGTTATAATAATGTTTCACTTTCGGCAGATTTTCACCAGGCACATTCAGCATTTGCGGTATATCATAAAAACCTGTTGCAACAATTATATTAGCGCTTATATATTTTTGTTTCGTGGTTATTATTTCAAATTCGTTTTGCTGCAAGCGCTTTACATTTTCAACCTTCTCAAATAAATTTATATTAAGATGATGATCTTGTGCAACTCTTCGGTAATACTCCAGTGCTTCTGCGCGTTTTGGTTTTGGATTTAAGCTCATGAAAGGAACGCCGCCGATTTCTAATCTTTCAGAAGTGGAAAAGAAAGTCATGTTTACAGGATAATTAAACAAGCTGTTTACAAGGCATCCTTTTTCAACAATAATATAATTAAGATTTGCTTTTTGTGCTGCAATGCCGCACGCCAATCCAATCGGTCCGCCACCAATAATAAAAACATCATACCTGCTCATGCATGCAAATCTATATTAGAAAATCAATTGCGTAAAAGCGAAGAAATAAAGATTAATTTGCTTGTAAATAGTGAAGCTGTTGATATAAGCTTAAATCAGGCTTTAATCATTATGAGTAATTTCTTTTCGATTGTTTTCGTTCCTTCTAAAACTTTACCGTGTAATCTGATTGTTCTTATTTCACCATTTTGTTCTTCTATCTTAAATATTTTTCCTTTATTGTTATCTCCAGAAGTGATAAAATTTACAATTTCCTGTTTTACATCTGCTCGTTGCCAAAACTCGTTATCAATATCTGATAAGCGGCTACCTTCAACAGGCGGGTGTTTTAAATTAAACATTTCTATAAAAGCATGATTCGCTTTTAAAACTTTCAGGCTACTATCAAGCATCAGTAAAGCAGACTCTGTGATAGAATCAAAAATAGAATCAATAAACTCATGCGATTGCAGAAGAAACCTTTCCAGTTGTTTTTGTGCATGAATGTTATGAACCACCTTTACTATATAAGTACTGTCATCATCATTTTTAATGAGTACAGATTCACCGGTAACCCAAAGTTTATTTCCATCTCTATGCAACAAATAGTTTTCATCATTGGCAGAACCTTCAGCTAAAACATTTTGCAACTCTCTTTCAGGTCTTTTTATGCTTCTGTCTTTTTCTGTAAACAGAACAGAGAAATTTTTTCCAACCAATTCATCATGTGAATAACCGAATCGCAAATGAAAAGCTTCATTAATACTTATAATATTACCATCAGTATTCATTATAAAAATGCCGTTATATTTTGCATTATTAAAAAATGTTTCGAAGAACCCGGATGTGTCCAAAGCTGAAATTTTTAAGTGATGATTTATACAAATTAATAATAAGAAGATCAATAAAAAAAATCCCGCAATCAAGCGGGATTTTTGTATGCATAAGTTTATTTTACTTTTTCCGGCACTTCATTCCTAAACACTACTACATTATCAAACACATCAACCAACACAGGATGTGACCTGTCAATATCACCGGCTAATATTTTTTTACTTAACTGATTAACGATTTGCTTTTGAATTAAACGTTTTAAAGGTCTTGCACCAAACTGCGGATCGTATCCTTGCTCTGCTAAATAATCAAGTAAATAATCTGTAAACTGTAATTCTATATGGTTTGATTCAAGTGTTTTCTTCAAAGCATTCAATTGAATTTTTACAATGTTCCTGATCTCACTTCTCATCAGTGGCTGGAACATGATGATCTCATCAACCCTGTTTAAAAATTCAGGGCGAATTGTTTGACGCAACAAATTCATTACTTCAGCCTTTGTTCTGTCAACAATCTCTTCAAGATTATTTTCATTTACATTTTGAAATGCATCCTGTATTAAAGTGCTTCCAATGTTGCTTGTCATAATAATTATTGTGTTCTTAAAATTCACTACACGACCTTTATTATCTGTCAAGCGTCCATCATCCAACACCTGCAATAAAACATTCCAAACATCAGGATGTGCTTTTTCAATTTCATCTAACAACACAACACTGTAAGGTTTACGACGAACGGCTTCTGTTAACTGACCGCCTTCATCATAACCAACATATCCCGGAGGCGCACCCACTAAACGAGACACTGTATGCTTTTCCTGGTATTCACTCATATCAATGCGCGTCATCATACTTTCATCATCAAACAAATATTCTGCAAGCGCTTTTGCCAGTTCTGTTTTACCAACACCTGTTGTACCCAGAAAAATAAATGAGCCAATTGGTTTCTTTGGATCCTGCAAACCTGCGCGGCTTCTGCGAATAGCATCGGCAACTGCAGTAATGGCTTCTTCCTGCCCTACTACTCTTTCATGTAAATGTTCTTCGAGATGCAACAATTTTTCTTTTTCACTTTGCATCATCCTGCTCACAGGAATACCTGTTGCTTTTGCAACATTTTCTGCAATATCTTCTGCATCCACTTCTTCTTTCATCAATCTTCTTCCATGCTGGCTATATTCATTTAATTCTTCAGTATAATCTGCAATTATTTTTTCCTGTTCTTTAATTTTACCATAACGAATCTCAGCAACTTTTCCATAGTCACCATTGCGTTCGGCTTGCTCAGCTTCTAATTTTAATTGTTCGATTGAAGCTTTTGCATTTTGAATTTTTTCGACAAGTTCTTTTTCCTGTTGCCATTTTGCTTTTAATGTATCACGTTCAACACTCAGGTTACTTATTTCAATGTTGAGTGATTTTAATTTGTCTTCATCATTTTCCCGTTTGATAGCTTCACGTTCAATTTCCAACTGGCGAATTTGTCTTTCCAGATTATCTAATTCTTCCGGCATTGAATTCATTTCAAGACGAAGCTTAGCTGCGCTTTCATCAATAAGATCAATTGCTTTATCAGGCAAAAATCTGTCAGTGATATAGCGATGTGATAATTCAACCGCAGCAACAACTGCTTCATCTTTTATGCGCACATGATGATGCGTCTCGTAACGATCTTTCAATCCACGCAAAATAGAAATTGCATCTTCCACACTTGGTTCTTCAATCATCACTTTTTGGAAACGACGTTCAAGTGCCTTATCTTTTTCAAAAAATTTCTGATACTCATTCAATGTTGTTGCACCAATTGCTCTTAACTCACCACGCGCCAATGCAGGCTTCAAAATATTTGCTGCATCCATTGCACCTTCACCGCCGCCAGCACCAACAAGCGTATGTATTTCATCAATGAATAAAATGATTTCACCTTCACTCCCACTCACTTCTTTTACAACGCCCTTCAATCTTTCTTCAAACTCGCCTTTATATTTTGCGCCGGCAATAAGCTGCCCCATATCCAACGCATAAATAATTTTTGACTTTAAATTTTCAGGTACATCACCATTTACAATTCTGTGTGCGATGCCTTCTGCAATGGCAGTCTTACCAACGCCCGGTTCACCAACAAGAATAGGATTGTTTTTTGTTCTGCGTGAAAGTATGTGCAGTGTTCGTCTTATCTCTTCATCACGGCCAATAACAGGATCAAGTTTGCCTTGTCTTGCCATTTCGTTTAAGTTCTTTGCATATTTATTTAATGCATTAAACTCCTGCGTTTGTGTTTGCGATGTTACTGTTTCGCCTTTACGCAAATCTTTAATAGCAGCAATTAAACCTTTCTCTGTTAAGCCTGCGCTCTTTAATAATTTAGCTGATGCATCATTGCCCTGAACGATCGCTAACAATAAATGTTCGGGTGTTATAAATTCATCACTGAATTGTTTTAACACAGCGCCTGCGCGCAACACAACACTATTTGCATCGCGGCTGATGGATTGTGCTGCTTCACCACCGCTTATTTTCGGGAGTTTGTTAATGGCTTCATCCAGCTTTGTATCAAGCAGGTTAAGCGTTACATTATTTTTCTTCAATAAGTATTCAACCGGAGAATCCTGTTGTTCCAACAAAGCTTTTAAAATGTGCTCTGTTTCAATGTTAGGATTTCCGTTATTAAATGCAAGCTGCTGCGCCTGTTGAAAAGCTTCAGCCGCTTTTATTGTGAAGTTTCCTAAGTTCATATATTGATTATTTCCTTTTCGGAATTTTATAATGGATAAAATTCATGTTTAACTATCAAAAAATAATCCAACAAAAAAACCTAGAAAGCATGTCAGCCTAAAATGAAAATAACTGCCTGAAGTGCAGTGCAGTTATAGATTTGCTGAAAATATTACAGAGAGAACTTTTGAATATTTAGTTATCGTTCTTTACAAGTACGATCTGGTTGCGGTCGGCTTTATATATATCGTTATAAAAATTAGCAAACTCAGGGTAGTCGGTCGGGGAAAAACGATTTAATTTTCTTTCATAAAATCTTGTAAATACAATTTTATCATCATCAACTAAATAAGTTATTGCATACTCACCAAACTTGTTGTCAATCGTTTTATTTTTTGGCAATGCTTCTACTGAATAGCCGTGCGGTATTGTTATATTAATTGTATCTGCATGCTTAAATGAATAAGGATATACTATATCATAATTTCTTTTTTCGGTTGTATCAAGTTTTAAGTCGTTTTTGTCGATAATATTTGGAACAATAAACAATCTCTTTCCAGAAACATGCGCATAAGAATTTGATGTGAGATCGATGCTTTCCCGAATGGAAGGCATTGCTTCATCCGTTTCTTTATATCCGAAATTATTTACTTCATAACTCGAAAGCGGGAATTCCTCGTTTAAATATTTTTTTAAATCGCTATTGTTTAACTCATGAAACATTTCATGTTCATCATCGTATTCAAGACCTTTATAGTTTGAAATAATTTTGGCGGTTAGATCGCCCTCATCATTAATATTAGCATTTATATTTCTGACATATTCATTATCATTTTCATTATAAGATGGCGTATAAACAAGTTTGCCGCCGCTATCAGTTATAAGCAGTGCCGGTCTGTTACAGGTAAAATCTCCAAGATAACCCGCAGGTAAAGTTTGGCTTGTACATTCAAGCCACATTGTATCGTGTTGCAAAGGCACGCATCTGATTACATGATTAAACTGATTGCAAGGAAAATCTGTAAAAAAGCTTGTATTATTTTTACCTGCTTTAATGATTGCATAAAAAGAATTAATACCTGCTTCTTTTAGTAATGCGCCCATAAAATTTGAAAGCGCTTTACAATCACCATACTTTTTTTCACCTACATATTTTGCATCATGCGGTTGCCACCCACCGATGCCGAATGATACATTTACATAGCGCGTATTATTCTGAAGATATTTATATAAAAGAACTACTTTTTCTGTAGCATTTTTAGCTGTATCGGTTAACTGGTGCACTTTCGCTTTTGTTGCATCATCAAGTTCATCTTTGCCTCCTAATAATGTTTGCCGAAACATTCCAAAGTCTTGCCAGCTATCCATCTTACCCGTAAACCCTTGTATAGAAAAATTGGTAGGTGCTAAAATAACTGCCGTTGAAATTTCACTCATGGATGGGCCGTAAGGTTCCAAATGTTTTGCCTTTTGATTCTTTACTTCCCATGTATAAGTGATCTTATCGTTATCATGAACGATAGAAGGATTGCCCCAATAATTACTCTGCTTATACCGCAAATTATAATCCGCAGGTGTTTCAACAATAAGACGACTTGATTCAACAGAAAAATTCTCATAAGGTTGTGTTACCCATTCAGGCAAAACAAATATTCCGTTATAATCTTGTTCATCTTCGTATTCTATTGTGTATGGATACTGGTTATAATAAAAATTATGCGCTTTAAAGCGTGCATCAGATGCCAGCGTTTCATCATCATCGCCAGAATAATCGCCAATGTCTTTTTTCTTTATGTTTTTAAGATGTTTTCCTGATTCATCAAACAAATCCCCATCTATATCATGCAGGTCTTTTAGATCTGAATAATCATTGAAGTAACCTGAATACTTTGCTCCGGCTTCGTTCAAGATTGTATAAGCATATTTATGTTTGATAATTGCTTTGTCAATACTTTTAATGATAACCCGCGTTTCATCCAAACGTTCAACCACATTTGCATGCTCTTTAAGCGAATCAGGTATTTGATTTACGTTAAAATCTTGTGCAAACGAAAAATCAACAATAAATAAGAAAGAAAATACAAGCACAAAATTTTTCATACTTAAGAATTCTTTTTAAATACTATTTGTTCGTTTTCTTTTTCAACGATAAAACCAAAAAACTTGCGCAGTGTTTCATAATCTTCAGGCTCGAAGTTTGCCTTGTTTAATTTGGTGTGGCAACGCATTTGAATGTAACCGTTGTTTTCCTGAATGAGATATTCAAACATGCCTTCATTTTCATTCAGAGAAACTCTTGCAGACTTAGGCAATTCGTCTACTTTATAACCTTTCGGTATTTCCATGTTTAGAATATATGTTTCATCCATGCAGTAAGGCATTTCTACGGGATAAAAACGTTCTGCTGATTCGAATGGGTTTTTTTTATACGCATCCGTAGGAAACATCGGGTTAAAATAAACGATATCATCTGCAGGCTTAAATGAAACATCATAATGTATTGCTGCAGGCATATCGGGTTGCCTTACCGAATCAATTCCTTCATTGCTGAGATCTACATCAAATGCAAACGATTTTTTTACATCTTTAAAATAATCGTCTTGTGACGATTTTTTCAATTTTTCGCGCAAATCGATAGATTGAATTTGACCCATGGTACATTTGTAAGAGCCGGTGATTTCGCCATCATCGCCATTTGCAAGAAATAAGCTGGTTGTTTCTGATTCGTGAAGCGAATCTGCTGAGAGATCGATTAAAACAGGCGTGCTTGCTACCAGGCGCGCATTGCCATTATAACAATCCTCATCCAATTGTCCAAAGCCTACAAGTGGATCCGCAGCGTCGAGCAGATAAGATTTATCATTTACGTTTACTTGTACAATTACATAATTAAATCTGTCAAGCAAAGGGTACACATCATAAGTTTTGCCATGATCGCGGGTGCTAAGCATCACCGGGTTTGCATCGTAACCTGCATTGCGAAGCATTGCCACCAGCAGCATATTTATATCTGCAACATTTCCTTTTTTAAGTTGCTCTGTTTTTTTTATTGATTGAGAAAGGTACCATGATGAATAATCTGTGCACGTATAATTGTCTCTTACCGATTCATAAATTTTCTGCGCCTTTTTTAATGGGTCCGTTTCGCCATTTGCCGCAGTTTTTATGTCATCTTTTAGCCAGGCGTTTTCTTTGTTAATATCTGCTCCAAAATAATCAGCTTTCATCAGCTGATCTATTGTTTCAGGCCATGAGTGCATAAAATATTCCGGTGCCTCATCAGGAAAGCGGTGTGCCGATAACTGAAACTGCACGCTTTGTTTATAATTGTCAAGATCAGTTATAAAATTTTCATCTTTTAGTGCAGGCACATCTTTATAAACCCATGTATGCTTTATTGTATTACTTCTGATGCTAACATTATCTGATGCTTCAGCACCGTGTTGAATAACGATATGAAAATTATCAGCGGATGCACTTGATGTATCAAGCAAGGGACTTAAATAACCTTGACGAAGCGTTACAAAATCAAAAAATTGCGGCACTTCAATTGTATACTGGCTCCACAAATGCGGATAGTAGCTTTGAAAATTCCAATCGGGTATAAATTCGTGCCCATAATAAATAGGTGCACGCATAGTAAATGTGTACTCAACAATAGAACCTTCCTGCAGATCAGGATAAGTGAATTTTATTATTTTGTATTTACCATCTTTATCTGTAAAGAAAGATTTTTTATCCAATGCCGAAACAACAACACTTCCATCTTTATAATTATAAGTAGCCGCTTTCAAGTCTTCCACCTTTGCTTCATCCTGCACAAAAGGAATTTTAACTGTCGCCAGATCGTCAAAGCTTTTTTTATGCATAAGCCTTATACGTTCATGCACATTGAAAACAATCGAAAACCATCCCTCAGTGTTTCCTTCATATTTGCACGAGCCCATGTCATACAAATACACCGCGTCTGCTGAAGAATCAATAGTGTAAGCTTGCGGTTTAAAATCGTCAGGTTTAACATCCCCAAATTTTACATTCAGCTCTTTAGATTGCGAAAACGCGTTAACTGAAAAAATAATAGCACAACAGGCAATAGCGCCGATTCGGTTGAAAAACATAAGTAGTTAGTTTAAAAATTGAGCAATATTACAAATATTTCAGAAACTCAATTTTAGCTTTGTTTATTGTTTGAATAAGACAGAAAGATATACAAGTGAGATTAAAATGTTGGCCGCGAATCTTGGCTTTCATTATTGCGGCATTGCCAAAGCGGTTAAATTAAATGATGATGCCCGACGTTTGGAAAGCTGGCTGCAGCAAGGCTTTCAGGGCAATATGCAATACATGGAAAACTATTTCGACCTGCGTGTTGATCCATGCAAACTGGTGCCTGGTGCAAAAAGCGTTATTACTTTATTGTTGAATTATTTTCCATCAGAGCAACAAAACACATGCGCTCCAAAAATTTCAAAGTATGCTTACGGACGAGATTATCATGAAGTGATCCGCGAAAAACTCAACATGCTTCTTCAATACATAAAACAAAATATTGGTGATGTGCATGGAAGAGGTTTTGTAGACAGTGCGCCTGTTTTAGAAAGAAGTTGGGCGATGCGTAGCGGCGCAGGCTGGATTGGCAAAAACGGTAATCTTATCACGAAACAACAAGGCTCTTATTTTTTTATTGCCACATTAATTGTTGATCTTGAATTAATGTATGATGATGCTTTTGCAAAAGATTATTGCGGCACTTGCACAAAGTGTATTGATGCTTGTCCTACAAATGCGATTCGTGATAACAAAGTTATTGATGGCAGCCGTTGCATTTCTTATTTCACTATCGAATTAAAAGATGAATTAATTCCAGATGAAATGAAAGGCAAGTTTGAGAACTGGATGTTTGGTTGTGATATATGCCAGGATGTTTGCCCATGGAATCGCTTTAGTAAACCAACAAATGAAATCGCATTTAAACCAATTCCGGAAATTTTAAATCTCTCTACTGCTGAGTGGGAAAATTTATCTGAAGAAGCCTTTAAAAATGTTTTCAAAAATTCGCCTTTAAAGCGCGCAAAGTTTAAAGGCATTCAACGCAACTTAAAATTTATTCAGCAATAATTTCTTCTTCATAAAATTCATTTGCTATCATTTAAAACAATTAACTACTTTTAAAACCTTCAATTATTTCTAACGATATTTTTATGAATAACTCAAGACGCAGATTTATCAAACAAAGCAGCCTTGCACTTGCAGGCGCAGCACTTCTTTCAAATAAAATTTTAGCATCAACAAAAGCGAGTCCGCATATTTTGGGCGTGCAATTATATACTGTGCGCGATGATATGGAAAAAGATCCTGCAGGCACATTGAAACAAATTGCCGCGATGGGTTATAAAGATGTTGAGCATGCAGGTTATGAAAACCGGAAATTTTACGGTTATGCGCCAAAAGATTTTAAAAAGTTTTTGAACGATCTTGGTTTAAACATGGTGAGTGGTCATAGTGGGCTTGATGCACAAGCGTGGGATAAATCAAAGAATGATTTTACAGATAAATGGAAATATACTTTTGAAGATGCTGCTGCTGCTGAAATGAAATATGTTTTTAGTCCGGGTGTTGATGAAAGCCTTTCTAAAAATGAAAAGGATTATCAATGGTACATGGATCTGTTTAATAAAACCGGCGAGCTCGCAAAAAAATCAGGAATTCAGTTTGGATATCACAGCGAAAGTTATGAGTTCAATCATTATCTAAACAACAAAAGATTATACGATATACTTTTAGATTCTACAGATAAGAATTTAGTTGCGCAACAAATTGATATTGGCAATATGTACGAACCCGGCGGAAGGGCAATGGAATATTTGAAAAAATATCCCGGAAGATTTGTTGCAATGCACGTAAAAGATGAAATAAAAAGTAATAAACCCAACCGGCAGTACGAGAGCACTGTTTTAGGTAAAGGTGTTATCGGCGTAAAAGATATTGTTGATACTGCACGCTCACAGGGCACAAAGCTTTTTATAATTGAGCAGGAATCTTACCAGGATAAAACACCGCTTGAATGTGCGAAAGAAGATTTAGCAGTAATGAAACAATGGGGATATTAATAGTTATTTAAACAATCATCATTATGAAATCAAGAAGAAAATTTATTAAGCAAACAACTATTGCGCTTGCAGGTGCGGCATTGGCTTCAAACAAAGTTTTTAGCATGGCAAGGGCATCAAAAGAAACACTTGGACTGCAATTATATACTGTGCGTGATGACATGAAAACTGATCCTTCAGGCACATTAAAAAAAGTTGCTGCAATTGGTTACAAGTATGTTGAACATGCAAATTATGTTGATGGAAAATTTTATGGCTACACGCCTGTTGATTTCAAAAAACTTTTAAGTGATCTTAATTTAGATATGATTAGCGGGCATTGTGTAATGACGATGAAAGATTGGGACGATGCAACAAATGATGTTACTGATGTATGGAAAAAAACGGTTGAAGACGCTGCAACAGTTGGACAGAAATATGTTGTTAGCCCATGGATGGATGAGAAAGCAAGAACGGATATGGACCTGTTGAAAAAATTCATGATGATGTTTAATAAATCTGGTGAATTATGTAAAGCGCATGGAATGAAATTCGGTTATCACAACCACGATTTTGAATTTACTACTAAGGTTGGAGATGAAAATTTGTACGATTATATTTTAAAGAATACGGATCCAAATTTGGTTGCGCAACAAATGGATATTGGTAATATGTACGGCGCCGGTGGCAGAGCACTTGATATTTTGAAAGCACATCCTGGCAGGTTTGAATTGATGCATGTAAAAGATGAAATACCTTCAACAAGTGGCGGAGAAATGGGTGATAAATTTGAAAGCACTGTTTTAGGCAAAGGTGTTGTTGGTACAAAAGAAATTGTTGATTATGCAAGAAAGCACGGCGGCACAACACAATTTATTATTGAGCAGGAATCTTATCAAAGTTTAACGCCAGTTGAAAGCGCAAAAGAAGATTTTGATATAATGAAGAGTTGGGGGTTTTAAAAAACTAAAATCAGTTATAAAAAAATCCTGCTTTAACAAGGCAGGATTTTTTATTTTTTCTAATCAAGCTTCAACACCGCTAAAAATGCTTCCTGCGGAACTTCTACATTTCCAATTTGCCGCATACGTTTTTTACCTTCTTTTTGTTTCTCTAAGAGTTTACGTTTACGGCTGATATCACCGCCATAACATTTTGCGGTAACATCTTTTCTAAATGCACTGATCGTTTCTCGTGCGATAATTTTTGCACCAATGGCTGCTTGTATTGCAATTTGAAATTGCTGGCGCGGCACAAGTTCTTTTAATTTTTCACACAGCTTTCTTCCAAAATCCTGTGCACGGCTGCGATGAATTAATGCGCTTAATGCATCAACTTTATCACCATTCAATAAAATATCCATCTTCACAATATCTGCTTCGCGGTAACCAATCGGCGAATAATCAAAAGATGCATAACCACGCGTTGAGCTCTTCAGCTTATCATAAAAATCAAATACAATTTCTGTAAGCGGCATTTCAAAAATCAACTCAACACGTGTTGTGGTTAAATATGATTGATTGATAAGAATACCACGTTTACCCAAACACAACGTCATTATATTACCAATGTATTCCGGCAACGAAATTACCTGTGCCCGAATGTATGGTTCATCAATATGATCAAGCTTTGTAGTATCAGGCATTTCTGCAGGATTATTTACAATGATCTTTTCTCCGCGTGTTGTAAACGCATGAAAGCTTACGTTAGGAACAGTTGTAATTACAGTTTGATTGAATTCCCGCTCCAAACGTTCCTGTATAATTTCCATGTGCAGCAAACCCAAAAAACCGCAACGAAAACCAAAACCTAAAGCCTGCGATGTTTCTAATTCATACGTCAACGATGCGTCGTTCAGTTGCAACTTGTCCATGCATTCGCGCAGCTCTGCAAAGTCATCTGTACTTACAGGATAAATTCCTGCAAACACCATTGGCTTCACTTCTTCAAAACCTCTGATTGGTTCACCAGGATTTTCACTTAATGTAATTGTATCGCCAACCCTTACTTCTTTTGCATTTTTTATTCCCGTGATGATGTAACCAACATCGCCCGTCTTCACTTCTTTTGCCGGCTGCAATCCAAGTTTCAAAACACCAACTTCATCGGCTTCATATTCGGCACCAGTTGCAATAAACTGAATATGATCATGCGCTTTTATCACACCATTATAAACGCGGAAATAAGCAATAATGCCGCGAAAACTGTTGAACACACTGTCAAATATCAAAGCCTGCAAAGGTGCATCAGCACTGCCTTGCGGCGCAGGAATGCGCTCAACTATCGCATTTAAAATTTCTTCGATGCCAATACCATTTCTTGCGCTCGCCAATAAAATTTCATCTTCCTTCACACCAATCAAATCCATCACCTGGTCTTTCACTTCAGCAATCATGGCGCCGTCCATATCAATCTTGTTAATGATCGGAATTATTTCCAAATCATTATCAATTGCCAAATACAAATTGCTAATAGTTTGCGCTTGTATTCCCTGTGTTGCATCAACCAATAATAACGCGCCTTCACATGCAGCCAACGCACGGCTTACTTCGTAACTAAAATCAACGTGACCAGGTGTATCGATTAAATTGAAAATATAATTTTCGCCCTTATAATTATAATTCATTTGAATGGCATGGCTCTTAATAGTGATTCCTTTTTCGCGTTCAAGATCCATGTCATCTAAAACCTGCGCCATCATATCTCTTTCGCTGATAGTTTTGGTATATTCCAACAAACGATCTGCAAGCGTACTCTTCCCGTGATCAATATGCGCAATGATGCAGAAATTCCGAATATTCTTCATAAGCGGCAAAGATAATGTGGGCTTGGTTAATCGCTTAAAAGGTTATCCAGATTATGATTACTTCAACACTTCTTTATAAAGGGATGTGAATTGCGCGGCAACAACTTCATAACTATATTTTAAAGATGCCTCTGCTGCAATTTGTTTTGAATTATAATTATTGATATTGCGCATCATTGAAATAATTGCATTTTGCAACTGGTCAATGTTATTTGCTTCAACTAAAATTCCGTTTGAATTATTTATAGCTTCTGCAGTTCCGCCAACATTTGAAGCAACAACAGGTAAACCGCAACAAAGCGCTTCAATAATTACGCAGGGAAAATTTTCATGTTTGCTAAACATAATAAAAGCATCTGCTTGCTGCATTTGCTGCGCCACATCTTCATAAGTTACTTCACCAATAAATTTAATTTTTGATTGAAGATTTAATTGTTCAACCAATTGCACATATTCATTATTAATTGGTCCGACAAAAATTAATTCCCAGTCATCTCTTTGTTTTGAAATATTGCTGAATGCCTGAATGATCTTATCTACATTTTTTAATGGATACATGGTTGAAACATGCAACCATCTGAATAATTTATTTTTTTGTTTTGGTTTGAAATAAAAGTGATTTGTATCAACAACGTTTGGAATGACGTGAACCTTTTTTAATTGAAACATTTGCTCCAAAACTTTAGCGATAGATGCTGAAACATTTGTTACAGCCGCTGCTTTTTTAAAAGATTGTTTTGTATAAAACCTGAAATAAACATCACGCGTATAATAATTATCTCTTGCTTCTTTTAAATACAACGACGAATGTTCTGAAACAATAAATGGAATTTTATTTTTTCTTGAAAAATCAAGCGCAATAATTCCTGCTTTAAACGGTACATGCACATGAATAAGATCGGGCTTTCCTTTTTGTACGATGTATTCATCGATTACTTCTTTATAGTAACGCCAATAAGCTTTGTTATATAAAATTTTGTCAAGCCAGTTTATGCTTGATTTTTTATAGGTGAAATAGTGAATGAACTCATGCAAGTTGCCATTCTGATTTTTTACAATCTTATTTAATGAATTAAATTTTCTTCCAGCCTGCGCAACATGAATTACATCAACAGGCATTAGTTCAGAAACTGCTTTTGCGTGACGCTGCACAAAGTCTCCGTTCGTTGGCTGATACTCATCAGGATACCAGCTTGCCAGCCAAAGCACTTTCATCGGTTAGTATTTCTTTTTACTAAGGTAACAAGCCAGCTATAATCATTCTTTCGCCAACCTAAAAATTCAATCCAGCTTATTGAATGATCCTTATAAAACTGGAACATCGCATAAGCAAAATTGGCTGTATAGCTTAAAGTGCTTACTGCTGCGGCTGCAATAATTCCATAACGGGGCACGAAAATAAAATCACCAGTTATCATTATTATTAACCCGATTATTGCGCCTTGTAAATTCACTTTTATTTTTCCTTTACCTGAAAAATATGCTGACAATAATGTAAGCACACTTAAAGAAAAAATCCCCGGGATTAATATCAGCATCGGCAATTGCATCTTATCAAAACTTTCGCCAAAAACGATTGTAAAAATTCGATCGCCAAAAAATACGGTTACTATAAACCCAATTAAAAATAACTGCGAGAACATTCTTGCAATCACCATTATTATATTACTTATTCTCATGCTATCATCACCGCTTGCAGTACGCGGAAACACAACGCTGGCAATAATTTGCGGCACAATGAACATACTTTGTCCAAGCTTTGAAACCTGTATATAATTTCCCAAATCTGCTGCAGTACAAACAGGGCTGTATCGCACAAACAAATAATCAATTCTGTAGACAAGAAAAAAAACAACGTTTGCTGCAAGCGCAGTAAATGTGTATTTAAAAAATGGCTTTAATTGTTGTTTTGAGGGCAAACCAAAACTGCCTTCTCTTCTATTTTGAATTATATAAGAAAAATATACCACCAGGCCTGCAACAAAAAAAGTTGCAAAAAATAGAACCATTGTTGTTTGCACCTGGTAAATATTTGGAACGCCTTTTTTAAAAACAAGAAAAATAACAAAAGCAATATTTACTAACGATGGTAAGAAATTTGAAGTAAAAAAATCTTCTTTTGAATAATAAAGCGATGCTGAATAGCTCACAAATAATTGCCCGCTTACATACAAAAAGCCACTAAAACAATATACCCATAACATCTCCTGATTAAATGAATGCGTAATTAGAAAATACACATAAGTGAATGCAACTGTTATAACGCCCGCAACAACACTCCATAAGCTTATTAAGCCTATGAAATTGTTTCGTTGAATAACATTTCCAGCAGCAAAATAAATAATTGCAGATTCAGCGCTTAAACCAAGTAATAATTGAACAAGTGAAAAAATAAAATTGATGAAATATAAATTTCCCGTATTAGCGGCGCGCAAATACCTCGACAAAAAAATATTCACCAGCAGTATGGAAAAAAAATAAAATCCACGCCACAGAATACTTTGGGCAAAAAGTTTTTTTAAACCCATTAGTGCATGTGAGTTATTTCAAACTGTTGATAATGGTAATAAATTCTGAAGCGATTAAAGAAGCACCACCAACCAACCCGCCATCAACATCAGGCTGCGAAAAAATTTCTTTTGCATTCGACGCTTTCACGCTGCCGCCATATAAGATGCTTATGTTTTCAGCAACATCTTTTCCAAATTTACCTGCAAGTGTTTTACGCAGGTGTGCATGCATCTCCTGCGCTTGTTCGCTGGTTGCTGTTTTGCCTGTGCCAATTGCCCAAATAGGTTCGTAAGCAATTACAATTTTTTGAATATCATCTTTTGAAAAATGAAATAACGATTCTTCCAGTTGCTTTGCTACAAATTCGTTTTGTGTTTGTGCATCGCGAATACTTAAAGGTTCGCCGCAGCAAAATATAGGCGTAATATTATATTCTAAAGCGATGTTTAATTTTTCTGCAAGAAATTTATTGCTCTCTTCAAAATATTCTCTTCTTTCAGAATGCCCGAGCACAACATATTTTATACCGAGTGATTGCAGCATTTCAACAGACACTTCGCCTGTGTATGCACCTGATTTTTTACTATAACAATTTTGTGCAGCGATATAAAAATTATTTGTGCCGCCAATTTTATTTTGCGCCATTTGCAAATAAGGAAAAGGCACAGCAAACACTGCAAGCTGATCATTGTTTAATTTAAATCCTGCATTTAAAATTTCATTTAATAAAGATTCAGCTTTATCAATAGTTAAATTCATTTTCCAGTTTGCTGCTGCAATTTGTTTTCTCATAAATAAGTTGCGTTAATTTTCTTTTGAAGATTTTGATTTGATGTTTTCCTTTTGTCTTTGCTCAAAAATATATTTTAAAACAGAAACTTCTGCAGCAGTTAATTCCTGCCCTTTTAAATTTTTCCAGTTGTTGATGTGTTCAATGGCTTTATGAAACTCATACACAGCAGCGTTCTTCATTCCCCAACTAAAATTATCGATAATGTTTGGCGTTAAACCTTCACCAAAAATACTGCAGCAAATTCCAAACACACTGCCGGTATTGATAGAAGTGTTTATTGCAGTGCGACTATAATCACCCATTATAACACCACTCTTTTTTCCTGCATTTATATTTTCATTGGTTGATGGATTGTAAATAAAAACATCAGCAGCAGAATTTTTTACATTGCTGTTACTTGTACCGGCACCAAGATTACACCATGAACCAATTACTGCATCGCCCAAATAACCGTCATGTGCTTTATTGCTGAAAGATTGCAGCACACTATTTTTTATTTCACCTCCAACCGTACAATAAGGACCAACAGTTGTTGCGCCATAAATCTTTGAACCCATTTTTACAGTTGCATTTTCGCAAACAGCAACAGGGCCACGCAGCATGCAGCCTTCCATCACAGTTGCATTCTTGCCAATATAAACAGGACCTGTTGATGCGTTGATGATACAATGTTCAACAATTGCATCTTCTTCGATAATTATATTTTCAGGCTGAATAAATTTATTTGTTTCGGAAACGACCTGTGTTTGCTTGCGCGAAAACAATAACAAAAAATCTCTTCTCAATTGCTCATCATTCCATTGCACAATTTGCGATGCATATTCTAAACGTATGGCTTTATCTGTTACGGTAAATGATTCAAAATAATTTTCATTATCACTAACATTAAATTCATTTAGCGGCTTAGTTGTTCTTCCTGCAATTAAACCAAACTCATCGTATAAAGCTGCGCCTGTTTGCAATGAAAGGATTTGAGCACGCAAAACATCTTCATCTTTTAAAGCGGCATCAATTAGCAAGAAATCATTTCCGGCAATTGTATCCTCTGCGGGCGTTTGATACAGATCATTTAAATAATTAACTGTATTGATGTGCACAGGCAAGCCGCTTATCAGTTCCCATCTCTCTTTTGCGGTAAAAATTCCATAGCGCAAACCAGCAACTGCTTTTGTTTGCGAGAACGGGTATAAACTGTTTCTTGCTATGTTATCAAATAAAATAATCGTCATGTTTTGTAAAAGTATTGTTGAATGTGAATAGAAACGAAAATATTATGTTGTGTTTTCTATTACATTTACCGCTTTACAGCAATAAAGCCGCCGTTCATGCAACAAAAATCTTTTTTAAACATTTTTTTTATTTTTTCACTGATTATCCTGCTTGCAAACTGTTCTTCAAAAACACCAAAGAGTTCAACTAAAGATCCTAAATTATCGCATTTGCATACCGCAGATATGCGGTTTGATTCATTATCGCCGGCGGTAGAAAATGCTTATTCAAACGCGATAGAAGATTATTACGATCAACATCTTGAAAAAGGTTTTAACGGCGCAATACTTGTTGCCAAAAACGGGCAAATACTTTTTGAACGTTACAAAGGCTACAGCAATTTTGTTACAAAAGAACCGATAACAGAACACACCCCTTTTCACCTTGCATCCATATCAAAAACATTTACGGGGATGGCTGTGCTTAAATTATGGGAAGAAGGAAAGCTATCTTTAGATGACACGCTGCAAAAATATTTTCCGCAATTGCCCTATTACGGCATTACAATAAAAATGTTGTTAAGTCATCGCAGTGGTTTGCCGAATTATTTATATTTTATGGATAGTCTTTTTGATAAGCACAAAGAGATGACAAACCAGGATGTTCTAAAAGCGATGATCGAACATCATCCCGCAATACACAGCCAACCTAATACGCGTTTTGAATATTGCAATACAAATTTTATGTTGCTGGCTCTGATCGTTGAAAAAATTACAGGGCAATATTTTCCTGACTATATGAAGCAAACATTATTTGAGCCACTTGGCATGCATGACACCTATATTTTTTCTATAAGAGATACGGCGCATTATATTCCAACATGGTCTGTGTCGAGACCGTTTCCAATGGATCAATATGATTGCACGTATGGCGATAAAAATGTTTACAGCACAGTGAGAGATTTATTTGCATGGGATAAAGCTTTGTATCAACACACTTATTTAAAAAAGTCAACTTTAGACATGGCATTTACGCCGATGAGCAATGAACATCGCTCGATGCATAATTATGGTTTAGCGTGGCGATTGTTTATAAGCAATGGAGATACGGTTGTGTATCACAATGGCAAATGGCATGGAACCAACACTTCGTTTATTCGCCTTGTACAAGACACGGCAACAATAATTGTTCTGGGTAATAAAGAAAACAGCAATATTTATCATGCAAAAGAAATGGAAGCAATTTTCCGAGGTAAATCTGAAATGGATAAGCTGGATGAATAACTTTGATAAATTATGACTGACAAATAATTTATTCGTATCGTATCTTGCGCATTCATCATTCATAACTCATAATTTATAATTTAAATGAGCGTTCTGCTAAACAAAAATTCTAAAGTAATTGTACAAGGTTTTACAGGAACAGAAGGTACGTTTCACGCAAGACAGATGATTGAATATGGAACGGATGTAGTGGGTGGTGTTACGCCGGGCAAAGGCGGTAACACGCATCTTGATAAACCCGTTTTTAATACCGTTTCAGATGCAGTGAAGAAAACCGGTGCTAACGTAAGCATCATATTTGTTCCGCCTGCGTTTGCAGCGGATGCGATTATGGAAAGCGCCGATGCAGGCATTGCACTCATCGTTTGCATTACTGAAGGCATTCCTGTGCAGGACATGGTGCATGTAAAAAATTATCTTGTTGGAAAATCTTCACGGTTGATTGGACCCAATTGCCCTGGTGTTATTACCGCAGAAGAAGCAAAGGTTGGTATTATGCCGGGATTTATTTTTAAGAAAGGACGTATTGGTATCGTTTCAAAATCCGGCACACTTACTTATGAAGCTGCTGACCAGGTTGTAAAAGCAGGACTCGGTATAAGCACTGCAATTGGCATTGGCGGTGATCCTATTATCGGCACAACAACTAAAGAAGCTGTTGAATTATTTATGAATGATGATGCAACTGATGGCATTGTTATGATTGGTGAAATTGGTGGCGGTATGGAAGCAGAAGCCGCAAGATGGATAAAAGAAAATAATCGGAAGCCTGTTGTTGGTTTTATTGCAGGACAAACAGCTCCTGCCGGAAGGCGTATGGGTCATGCCGGTGCAATTATTGGCGGTGCCGATGATACTGCTGCTGCTAAAATGAAAATATTGCAAGAATGCGGAGTGCATGTAGTTGCAAGCCCTGCAGATATTGGGAAAACAATGGCGAATGTTTTGAAATAATTTTTGCCAGAATTATCAGTTCAGGCTGTTGCAACAAACCCTTCTGTTTTTAAAGATTCGAATAAATCATTTGTATTTACGTTTGCCAAATCCTGCGGATTTCTTGAGAGATAATTAAATGCCCGTTGTTTCATTTCTTTAATTTCCTGCGGAAATTGTTTTTCTAATTCTTCGAGATATTCTTTTAAGTAAACTTTTTTATCACCAAAAAATCTGGTCATAGTTTCAGCACACACAACATCTGATTTGTTGTTTGAAATTGCTTTAAAAATTTTCTTCACGTTGTCAAGCGCATTTACTGATTCAGCATTATCATAAGCTTTGCTATGATTAATCATGTACACTTCAAACTTTACCGCATAAGGAATTCCGTAATCGGGTAATGTATTGATGGATTTATCACAATAATCTAAACAAGCATTCATATAGTTTGCGGTACCATAAAATTCATAGTTGTCGCAAAAAACAATTGCAGCATCAGCATAAGTTTCAGGACGAAGCTTAAGTTTCTCGTTTTCATATTTCGTAATTATCTGAATCAGTCGTTCAATCTTATCTTTCTTTTTCGAATAGAAATAACATTTAACAAGTGCAGCAATTAAATCAAGTTTTACTTCTTGCCCGAGTTTAAGATTTTCCGTTTCAAGAAAATGACTAATGCTGTTTATGATACTTTCATCCTGGTAATCTAACTCTCTCGCTCTTCTTATTAAATTTGTCGCACCATCATCCCAAATAACACTTACTGTATCAACCAACCGTTTATCAATTGAAGATTTTGTGTTATCCTCAAGCTTAACTGATGTTTTCAAAAACTCTTTTCTTATAAGATCGTTGAAATAATATTTCGCAAGAAATCCAAGAATTAAAACTATAATACCTTCAAAAAGTGCAATCCACTTAATTATACTTTGCACTTCATCTGAAACTTTTTCATCAACTTTTTGTGCGAGAAGATTGTCAAAATCTTTGTTGGGAATTCTTGTGTAATTACTTTCTGAAAGTTGCTTTTCAAGCGAATCAATCTTAGCGCGCAATGAATCGTTGGTATTTTGTTGTGCATTCAAGCTGCAAGTGCAGCTTAATATAAGAAAACAAAATATTGATATCTTTCTCATTGGTTAGTTTATTGAATTATTATAACAGTATTTAAATATACAATTATTCTAAAAAATAAAACTTCATCAATGAAAACTCCAAATTGCTATTTATTTAAAGCGCTTAGTTAGTGATAAATTAATACCAACACTACTTAAAGATAGATTGCCTTTACCAACACCTGATATTGGTATTTTGTAATAAGGCTGAAATTGTAAAAAATATCTGTCGCTTGTTTTAATATTAATTCCGCCGCCGAGGTTTAAAACAGAAAACCAGTTCTGCGAGGAATGATAATAATCGTAACCCTTCTCTCCTGCTACTCCATTTTTTTCATATTTAAAATTATAAAACTCTTTGTTCATAAGATATGAAGAAAGACCGGCAGTAACGAAGAAGTTATGTTTCTTTTGTGAGTTGAAATCGTATTTAATGTTTACAGGAATTTCCCACATATTACAGTTGCCGTTCGCTGAAAGCAGATTTACGTATTGCAGATATGGAAGATCTTTTGTATCAAAATATTCGCCTTTGGTGTAATAGTTTTTTTTATCGTATAATAAACCGGTTTCTAAACTGATACCATTTTTAAAATGATATCCGCCCATAATTCCCAAGCCATAACCAGGAGCAGATGCTTTTTGAAATTTCACAAAACTTATATCCGCATTTCCTGTTAAGCTTGCATATGCAAATGATTGCCGCGTGTAATTTTTATTTCTGATTTTTTGCTTTGAATTATTATGCGGCATACTGGTTTTATTTTCTAACTCAGTAGCCGTTTTGTTATTAGATGAATTGCTATTTGATGAGTTATTCGTAGATAAATAATTTTCAGGAGTGTTTTTATTATCTGGTTGATTTTTTTCATCCATTTCTTGTTCGGTACTAATAAGAGAACTGTTGTCTTGAAGCGTGTTGTTAGAATTTGCAGGACTCGATTCTATATCATCATTGCTTTTATTATTCATTCCAGAAAATAAATGATCGCCCGTTACACTAAAATTATTTTTTGTTGAAGAGTTTTTAATGTTAGCTGTTCCATTTAAGCTTGCATTATTTAAAGCAACTACAGCACTGCTGTTACTTTCTTTTGCTGTTGTATTTTGATGAGCCTTTAAATCTTTTTTAGTTTTTAAATTTAAGTTACCTGATATTTCAGATTTCTCTTTTTGTTTTTTGCTTGAAAAATGAAATGCTGTTTCATAGGTAAATAAAGAAATCAATCCGGCGACTAAAAATATCCAAACAAAAAAATATTTTCTACGCTTCTTTTCTTTTCTTACAGGTACAATAGTAGCCCCGTCATCCTGCAATGCAGCCTGCACTTTGTTCCAGTCAGCAGCCATCTCTTCATTTAGCTCATATCCGTCAGCGGCTTTTCTGAACATTTCTTCCATATCGTCACCTTTCATGTAAAACATAGTGCATTGCCATTATTATCTTTTATAAAATGCTTTTGCAAAAATGCTCTTGCTTTTGCCAAGTTTGATTTTGAAGTGCCAACAGAAATATTTAGCATCTTAGCAATTTCAGGATGAGAATAGCCATCTATTACGTATAAATTAAACACCACCCTGTACGCGGGACTTAATTTTCTTATAAGCACAATTAGCTCTTTATACAAAACTTTATCTTCACCGTTTTCAGAATTTGCTGTTTTCTTCCAAACCGTTTCGGGCAGCTCAGTGTTTTGCGGCACCAGGCTTTCCTTGCTCATGTAATCTATTGATGCATTTATAACTATTCGTTTTATCCAAGCCATCAGCATAATTTCTAAATTATGAGGATCTCTTATTTCGAAGTGGTCAATGTTCCTGAAGATTTTTACAAAGGCATCATTTGTTGCGTGCGCAGCATTTTCAAAACTGTGCACATATCTGAAAGATGTTTTCAAAGCAAAATGCAAATAGCGATCGTACAATTGCTTTTGGCAACGGGAATCACCATTTACACAGCCTTTTAAGATAGTCAATACCTCTTGCAAGATTTCTTCTCCTTGTACTTAAACTAAACTTATTTATAAGCAATATGGTTGCTTTAATCCAAAATTTTTATGAACTGCTCGCCGGCAGTATGAATCTACTGATTGTTTATATAATAAGAAATATTACCATAAAGAAAGGAAATGAGTTGAATTGGATTATTGTTACTACCTGAAACTAATATGCTTTAAATTAAAAAGCCATTCAAAATTGAATGGCATCGTTAGAAGTTTGTTTTAGTATTTATTTCTGAGAAAGAAATTCTTTCACTTTGTCTTTATGAACGATTGCTTCCTTAAAAGTATACGCGCCAGTTTTAGGGCTGCGTACAGAACGAATTACTTTACTCCAGTTTTTTGCTTCTGAAGCTGCTTTTTGATCTTTCGTTTTTATAGCCGTTTTTGCCGCTTTTGCCATTTTTTTACTTTTAAAATTTTAAATAGCTAACCTGAAAAGTAAGAACATTTCAAATCAGCATATAATTATTTTATTTCTTTATGAACAGTTACCTTTTTTAGAATTGGGTTGTACTTCTTTAGTTCTAAACGCTCAGGAGTGTTTTTTTTATTTTTTGTAGAGATGTAACGGCTTGTACCCGGCAAACCGCTGTTTTTATGCTCTGTGCATTCTAAAATCACCTGAACCCTATTACCTTTCTTTGCCATTGTAATTAAGTTTGAAATTAAATATGAGTGCCGTTTGCTCTTAGATCTTTAATTACAGCTGCCAATCCTTTTTTATTAATTGTGCGGATAGCTTCTGTTGAAACTTTTAAAGTAACCCACCTGTCTTCTTCAGCAAAATAATAACGCTTCGTTTGAAGATTGGGCAAAAAACGACGCTTTGTTTTAATATTAGAGTGAGAAACAGTGTGCCCACCCATTGGCTTTTTTCCGGTTACTTCGCAAACTCTTGCCATAAAATAATTTTTTCGGACGGCAAAGGTAATAGAATGCAATTATAATTGCAATTTATTATTGCAATACGCGTGATTTTAATTTTTTATTATTCGGAAAACATATTTGTTTGAATCGGCTTCTATCTTAACCAAATAAATTCCTGGCTCAAACGAATTACCGAATTTATATGAAGTAACCTGAGTTCCATGGTCTAAATAAACTAATCTTCCACGTTCGTTATATACAGCTATTTTAATATGGTTTGAAATCAAGTTAGCGCCAATAGTTATTCTGAAAAATGAATTACTTGGATTGGGAGAGATGGTTATATCGGTCGCACAATTTTGATTAGTTGCACTAACCTCTGCGGTTTCTGAAACAGTGCATTTATTACTATCTTCCACAGTAATGCTATAATCACCCTTTGAAAGCTTAACGAAGTGAGAGGTTGTATCAAAATCACCATTGTTAAAACTAAAGAGATAGGGAGGAATACCGCCCTTTGCGGAAGCGGTAATTTGTCCATCCGGTACGCAGTCCGCACTTTTTTCAAATAAATCTAATTTTAATTGATCCGGCGCGGTTAAAACAACTTTTTCAGAATCAACACAACCATTATTGTCCTTCACCTTAATCACATAAGCTCCTGCCTTCAGGTTTTTAAACACAGAGTCGGTTGTAAAACTCTTATTATTCAATTCAAATAGATAGGGTGAAGTTCCGTTATAAGCAGAAGCAGTAACAGTTCCATTAGCATCATCAAAACATAAAGGATTTCTATCAGCCAGACTTATCTTAAGTAAGTTAGAAGTAAGCCCGGCAGACGTTGTAAGAGCACCTTCGGTAAGATAATCATAGGTGGAATCTGTTTCGCCATTCCACGTATAGGGAACCAATAAGAAATGATACATCTTATTTTTATCAACCGATGAAACACGCAATACAGTATCAAGTTTATTAGAGTACATGTTAGAATCGGCATATAATAATTTTGCGTTAACCGTAACTCCAGAAAGTCCCTTACCGTTTGAATATTGTGATAGCTTAATTTCATCCGTTGAATAAAAGATGGCATAACCTTTTAATCTTGCACCACTGGAAGGAAATGTAGCGTGGCCCCAACTCAGTAATATGGAAGAGCTGTCTGAACATGCTTTAAAGTATGAAGCTTGCGTTTGTGGAGGTTCTGAAAGTGTATAAAATTTCCCTTTTGCATAACCCGTGCTATGACTTAGGTTTTTATTAATAGCATACAAAGAAAATAAGTACTGATGTTCACTAGATAAATTCGTTCTATCTTGAAAGAATGTACCTAAAACAGCAACTGAATCATGTGTTGGATTTAACCCCCTACTAGGAAATACTGGAGGGCCACTAATATCAGAACCTCTATCTATTAAAGCGGTACTTCCTGAACTAATGATGGTCGCTCCAATCGTAGCGCTTTCTGCTGATACATCTTTTACAATCGGATTGTCTAATAATGGAGCATTAGGCCAGTTAGGCATGCTATCTAAAATATATTTAAATCTTTTTTTAATATCCTTTTCTTGTTTAGTTAGTTTATCGTTTGATAAAGGTGATTTTTCTTCTTTATCCTGAATAATATTATAAAATTTGTAATAGCCATTATTCAGGCTGTCATATAATTTATACGTTTTATCCCTAACCCATCTTTTTAAAGGCTCAAATCCCGGGTGAGCACAATAATGCATGAATAACTGTGGCTTTGAATGATCTTCGACACCCAACATTCTATTGTAAAAGCTTAATCCATCAATTGTATCGTAAGCAGAAAGATCTTTAATGCCCGCTGCTTCTGCAAAAGTGGGAAGAAAATCAGTAAAATCTATAAGATCATCATTTACCATATTATCGGGAATATGTGAAGGCCAGTATGCAATCAAAGGAACATGAGTTCCACCTTCGGTGGTTGATCTTTTTTCGCCTTCGTTATCCTCATCTCCAGACGAATAAAATATTTCGAGGGGTGTACCATTATCGCCACTGAAAATTACAATTGTATTTTTATCCAGTCCTTTTTTTGCCAGTTTATTTAAAATTTCACCTACCTCCATATCCATGTGAGATATCATAGAACTAAAGAAACTCGTGTCGCTAATTTTCTGTTTTGGATTCCAACTGTTAAAAGCGCTGTCTTCAGGAGTGGGAGAAAAAGGTTTATGAGCAATCGACATTGAATAGTAAATAAAAAACGGATTTTTTGAATTACTATCAATAAAATCTAATATTCGATTTGTTAGGATGTCGTCACAATATTTATTTAAAACCAAGCTGTCAGCAACTTTCCCGTAATTATCAAATAACGTTGGATTCTTGTACCTTAATGTCATGTTGGTATCCCCTGTTAATTCAAAAACGGTATACTTATCAAATCCCCAATTTGACATATTTTGATCAGAAAAGTTCGATTGCAATTTTCCAAAGAAACCTGTTTTGTATCCCGCATCTTGCATAACGTTTCCAAAAGTCTTTTCATTTTCATTCATATATCCCCAAGCACTGTAGTTCCGGAAATTTAATTTACCCGTGAGCAGCATAACCCGTGAGGGCGAACAAAGTGGAGAACCTTCGCAATGTGTAAAGTTTATACCATGATGCGCCATCGAATCCAAATTAGGAGTTGAATATGATTTACCTCCATTAACAGATAGTAAATCATAGCCAACATCATCGCTTAAAATAAAAATCACATTTGGCTTTTGTTGGGCAGTTGCAATAGTTTGAAAACTTAAAAAGATTAAAATAATTGCAAATAATTTTAATGCAGTGGTTCTTAAGTTGAAAATCATTTTGGTTTATACTAAGGTTAAAAATTCTTGCAGTAGCCTTGCGAAGATAAAACTATTTTACAAAAACACCATAATGTTGAAGTACATGTATTTTGATTTTATCATCTTCAAAATAAATAAGTTTCGATTCCCTGAATTGTTTGGCACTATCTAAAAAGCCTACAATGCATGATGGCCGCTTAGCTCCTTTTTTAATTTCTACAGCCGGCACTTCACCAAAGTTTGGCACATGCAAGGTGTCTTTCGCTTCAAGATTTTTGTAAGATACTTTTATGAGATAATCGAATGTTTCTTTTGTTTCAAATAATTCAACGCTAAATTGGTCAGTAGTTGCAAAACTCTTAACAGTTTCAGAATAAGTTTTTACAGGATTTGGGTTTATAGCCGATCTTTTCTCCGGGATATTACTTGTACTATAAATTACAGAATCTTTTACGTTATTATTGTTTGTATTTGCAGTACAGGAACACAATAACCACCCGGTTAATATCATCCAAAATATTCTCATGTAATGATTAATAAAACAAAAAGGTTGCCTTTTTCAAGACAACCTTTTTAATAACAAAAGCATTTATTTTTTTATTTGAACTGAAGCAGTAGCTGTAATTTCTGTTTTTACTTTTGTTTGAGTAGTTGTATTAGCATTTTGATACAACTGTGCTAATGTAGGTGCAATCACCAAAGAAACAATACTCATTAATTTAATAAGAATATTCATTGACGGACCTGATGTATCTTTAAAAGGATCGCCAACTGTGTCACCTGTTACAGAAGCTTTATGTGGCTCACTTTTTTTATAATAAGTTTGGCCATTTATTTCAACACCTTTTTCAAAACTTTTTTTAGCATTATCCCAGGCACCGCCAGCATTATTCTGAAACATTCCCATCAACACACCGCTAACAGTTGCGCCTGCAAGAAAACCACCCAATGCTTCTGGACCTAAAAGAAAGCCGATGATTAACGGAGAAATAATTGCAATTGCCCCTGGTAACATCATTTTTTTAATAGATGCTTCTGTTGAAATGGCAACGCATTTTTCGTATTCTGGCTTGCCGGTACCTTCCATAATTCCGGCAATTGTTCTAAACTGTCTACGTACTTCTTCAACCATTGCCATTGCGGCTTGACCAACTGCACGTATTGCTAATGAAGAAAATATAAACGGAATGCCTGCACCTACAAATAACGCGGCTAAAACTTTTGCTTTATAAATATCAATGCCGGCCATGTTATAACCGTTATGATTTATTACACCAACATAAGCTGCAAACAAAGCTAATGAAGTAAGTGCTGCTGATGCAATTGCAAAACCCTTACCTGTTGCTGCCGTGGTATTACCAACTGCATCGAGTACGTCTGTTTTTTCGCGTACATCTTTAGGCAATTCGCTCATTTCTGCAATACCACCTGCATTATCAGCAATAGGACCAAATGCATCAATTGCCAATTGCATTGCAGTAGTTGCCATCATACCTGCGGCTGCAATTGCAACACCGTATAAGCCTGCACATGCATAAGAACCCCAAATACCAGCAGCTAAAACAATTATTGGTAGTAAAGTTGATTCCATTCCAACAGCTAATCCTCCTATAACATTTGTTGCGTGACCTGTTGCTGACTGACGTATGATTGATTTTACAGGACCTTTATGCATAGCGGTATAATACTCCGTAATCATACTCATTAAAGTTCCTACACCTAATCCAACCAATATAGCACCTAACACGCCGGCACGTGTGATAGAAACTGCGCCAGGTACAATTTGTGCAGGATTATTCATTATAAAATCTCTTCTCAAATAAACAGCAGAATCGGGCAAAATATAATAAACCAGGAAAGCACTTGCAATAGCTGTAAGAATTATTGAACCCCAGTTACCCATGTTCAATGCTTTCTGCACATTAGATGTACTAATACCAGCGCTATCGCTCACTTTTACAAACAAGGTTCCTACAATTGAAAACAAAATACCTACACCTGCAATTACCATCGGTAAAAGTATTGGAGCAAAACCACCGAAATTATCGTTGGGTGAATAAGCTTCTTGCCCAAGCACCATCGTAGCTAAAATAGTTGCAACGTACGAACCAAAAAGATCAGCACCCATACCTGCAACATCGCCCACATTATCCCCTACATTGTCTGCAATGGTAGCAGGGTTACGTGGATCATCTTCGGGAATTCCTGCTTCCACTTTTCCTACCAGGTCAGCACCAACATCGGCGGCTTTTGTATAAATACCTCCACCCACACGGGCAAACAATGCGATCGATTCGGAGCCTAAAGAAAATCCCGTAAGTATTTCAATCGTCTTTACCATTTCTTCTGAATTAGCATCAGCTCCCGGCGCAAAAATGTGTTTCAATATTAAAAACACAGAACTTAAACCAAGTACAGCCAAACCTGCAACACCCAATCCCATTACAGAACCGCCGGTAAAAGAAACTTTTAATGCCTTTGATAAACTTGTTCTTGCTGCATGTGCCGTACGAACATTAGCTTTTGTAGCCACCTTCATTCCTATATAACCTGCGGTTGCGCTGCAAACGGCGCCAATAATAAAAGCAATTGCAATAGACCAGTGAGAATTTGGATTACTCATTGCCATTACACCAAGTAATAAAGCAACAATTACTACAAAATATCCGAGTATCTTCCATTCAGCTTTTAAAAAAGCCATCGCACCTTCAGCAATATATTTACTGATGGTTTTCATGTGGTCGCTGCCAGCTTCCTGTTTGTTAACCCAGTTAAATTTTACAAACGTATACAGTAGTCCGATTATACCCATAACCGGGACAAGCAGAAATAGAGTCTCATTCATATATAAAAACTGATTTTTAAATGGTCGGCAAAAATAGGGTAAATGACCAAATGTTAAGCAACTGTTAGTCATTAAAGTATATCCGGCAACAATTCAAGCCATACATAAATATTTTTGTTGAGCCTACTTCGCACGCAATTACGATAACGCTTAGTCAAATATTCAATCTTTATCTTTGATGCTTTATGCAGTATAGCTTAACTACAGAATTAATTGAAACAGCTACATACATTAAAACAAGGTTCAATGCAGACCCTGTTATTGGTGTTGTACTTGGCAGTGGATTAGGCAATTTCACAAAAGAGTTAAAACCCGAGTTTGAAATTGATTATAGTGATTTACCACATTTTCCGGTTAGCACTGTAAAAGGTCATAGCGGCAAATTAATTTTTGGTTCACTAAATAAAAAACGAATTGTTGTTATGTCTGGCAGGTTTCATTATTATGAAGGCTATACTCCTCAGCAAGTTGCTTATCCAATTCGTGTAATGAAAATGCTTGGCGTAAAAACTTTGCTTATTTCAAATGCTGCCGGCGGCGTTAATACTTCTTTTAAAGTGGGTGATTTAATGATCATCAACGATCATATCAGTTTGTTTACTGTTAACCCTTTGCTTGGAAGAAATGAAGAAGAATTTGGAACAAGGTTTCCCGATATGAGCGAGCCGTATGATAAAAAAATTATTTCCAAAGCAAAATCAATAGCAAAAAAATTAAACTATGAAGTAAAAGAAGGTGTTTATTGCGGTGTTACCGGACCCTCATTTGAAACGCGTGCAGAATATAAATTGATTAAAGCTATTGGCGGAGATGCGGTTGGTATGAGTACTGTTCAGGAAGTAATTGCAGCGGTGCACGCGGGCTTGAAAGTTTTTGCAATGAGTGTTATCGTAAATATGGGCATTCGTGATGAAAGCAACGAATTTACACATGAAGAAGTGCTTGATGCAGCCAACAAAGCAGAACCTAAAATGGCGGCGATATTCAAAGATCTAATTGCCGAGTTATAATTATTTTTCGGCACTATTCAAAGGCACGGTAAAATAAAAATTACTACCCGCGCCTTCCTTACTTTCAATGCCCATTTTACCACCATTTTGTTCAATATAATCTTTTGATATAATTAAACCGAGACCGGTGCCCTTTTCTCCTTTTGTTCCAAACTCAGATTCATAATTTAATTTATCAAGAAGTTTCTTTACAAGTTCGTCATTCATTCCAACACCGTTGTCAATTACGCTTACACGAACTTTATCTTCCACCAGTTCAGTTTTAATTTTTACAATGTTGTTCGCGTGAGAGAATTTAATTGCATTCGTTACAAAATTTCGCAGCACAATTGCAAACATGTCTGCGTCTGCAAAAATTTCGCCCAGGAAATTAAATTCAGTCTCTATGCGAATTCCTTTTTTGTCTGACTGATCCCACAAGCTCTCCGTAACTTTTAATATTTCTGTTTGAACATCTATCGGCAATGGATTAAACTTAATGTGATCCAATTGCGTTCTGCCCCATCGCAATAACTCGTCAACAAGTTCATAACACTGAGTAAAACTTTTTGATATTATTTTTATTGAATCTAAAAGTTCGTCTTTATCATAAGTTTCAAATTCGCTAATTATAGTTTTTAAGAATGATGCATTTATTCCTAATGGCGCTCTTAAATCGTGCGCAATAATTGAAACAAGCTTATTCTTATGCTGATTTAATTGCAATAAATTTTCCTGTGCTGTTATTTGATCTGTTATATCTACAGCCCAACCTGCTATCATATTACGATCCTTATATCGAATAGGAAATTTTATTGTCTTATAATTTTTAACCTGCCCGGCTACGCTTCCTTTTTCAATCGTTTCAACAACACTTTTGTTGTCGAGTACCAATTTATTGTTTGCCAGATAAGCTTCGGCTATTTCCTGGGAATAAAGCCCGCGAATATTTTTACCTATATCATCTTTAGTAAAACCAAACGATTTAAGGTAACATTCATTCATATAATGTATTACGCCATCCCCATCTGCCAGCCACGCAAGCAGCGGGCTATTCTCCATGAACTCTTCAAATAGCTGGCGACTTTCATACAAATATTTTTCTACAGCATTTTTTCTTTGCTGAAGTAATTCCATTTCTTTCTCTGCGGTAAAATCTTTTATAATTACACACACATTTGTAATCTCCCCAAACTCATTTTTTAAAGGCGAATACGTTAGATTAAAATATAGTTTGGGCTCTGTATCAGATACAATATTGTAGTTAACAGTTTCGCCTTTAAATGCGCGTTCGTAATTTTCTTTTACCTGCTGAAAATATTTTTTAGAAACATATTGAAGTGCATCATCTCCTACTTTAGAATCAGATTTAAAAAATTTCTCAACATTTCCTTTAGGACGCAGATATATTATGCGATAATTTTTATCAATAATCAAAAAACTTTCATCAAGCAATGCTAAAACAGATGCAAAATTTTCAAGCGACTTTCTTGTTTGCAGTTCTTCAGTTACATTCCTGCTAATACCTATATAACCGATTTTTTTACCGGATTCATCTTTTACTATTGTGAAAGATGATTCTAAAAAAACATCTTCGTTATTATTTAATATTCTTACAATACCCTTCCAGCGATTTTCTTTTATTATTTTTCTTAAAACTTCTTCAGTGCTGTCATTTACATACTCATGTAATATAATATCTGTGAAACGCTTACCTATTGCTTCGGCAGCGGTGAGGTTATAAATTTTTTCTGCAGCGGCATTCCAGGTTTGAATAATAAAATTAGTGTCAGTAGAAATTATAACGTCGTCAATACCGGAAAGTAATGCCTGGTAATAGAGAACGTTTGTAGTGTCAGTTGTGTTTATTACTTCACAGTCGGTAGTCATAGCGTTGAAAATTAAAACGAAAATCAGGTATTTTTCTTATTGCAACCGGGCTTAATTAATACTCAATAAAGGTATATTTTTATCAGAAGATTTTTATTATTCATCAGGCGAAAACAAAATTTTAAGTTCGCCTCCTAAGCAATTATTATGAAAAAAAGTATGCTTCTCTTTTTGACTATAGCAGTTCCCGCAATCTTATTCTCTCAAAATCTATTAACGCCTGAGCTGCTTTGGAAATTGCACAGACTTAATGCAATCGGTATTTCAAAAGATAAACAGTACATAATTTATTCTGTTTCTACTCCTGATGTTAATCTGAATAAAAATATCACTAAAACATATCGTTTGCCTGTTGATGGCGGCACCGCAGAAGAAATTACAAACGCTGATACGCTTGTGTACAACAATCATATTTCACCTGATGGAAAATGGAAACTAAGTGATAGCGATGTAAAGATCATGAATGTATCCGGCAGCGATTTTTATCCTGACTTAACTAAAAGTAATG
>DASZUY010000066.1:0-4504 GCA_035547495.1 Parafilimonas sp.
GTTGAATAACGATCATGGGAACTAATTCCTTCTTCATTCAAAAAATATAGAGAGCAGTTTGCAAACAACTTGCCCTTTTCATTTAACAAAGCTGATGTGTTGTATTCGTCTGTAAACACTTTATAAATGTTCAGCGCTGCATTAATATTTTCGTAAGCTGACGAAAAATCTTTAAGCTCATTATAAGTTAAAGCCATGTTCACCATGTTGCTGGCAATTTCCCTGTCATCTTTGATGTCTTTGTTCAAGGCGAGCGCCTTTTGATAGTATGACAAAGCTTTCGAATACTTTTTTGCATCATCATACAAAACACCTATGTGCTGATAATCGTGCGCAAGGTTTTTTTTATTGCCGTTTTGTTCATCTATTTTTAGTGCTTGCTGGTAATACATATATGCTTTTGCAGAATCAGCCAACTCATGATATGCCATACCAATGTTTGATAAAACAAGCGCCTTGCTTTCCTGCATATCTAATTGCTGGTATATATCAAGCGCACGAAAAAAATTTTTTAAAGCAGAAACATAATCATCCATGCGCATATAACTATTGGCAACATTATTATAAACATCTGCCTCGTCTGCAGAAAGATTTAATTCTTTGTAGAGGTCAAGCGACTTCAGCTCGTAATTAATTGCCATAACATAATTGCCAATATCAAAATACACGTACGACATATTGAAGTATGCATTAGCCGCGCCCTTTTTATAATCCTCACTTAAGTGCAAATTGGCTGCAATAGTATAAAGTGCCAATGCTTCCGAGTCTCTTCCCAACTTATGAAAATTGGTTGCTTTATTAGCGTAGCCACCGGCGAGTTTAATATTGCTGTTTAATCTTTTTGCTAATTCAATGGCTGCATCTGCAGCTTCAACACCTTTATTTGGATCTGTAAAACTGTATTGAAAGGAAATCTTTTTCAACAAAAAATACCGAACCGTATCCTGTTGCGGGTGCTGATTTAATTCTTTTACTAAAGAATCAATTTCAGTTTGACAACAAACAAATATTGCAGGAAACAGCAACAACGCGAATAACAACAGCTTTCTCATATCAGAAGTTTTGATGCGCTAAGACGGGTGAGGCGCAAAAGGTAAAAAAATTCAATCAGATTTCATCTGCACTATCGCAAATAATAAATACGTATGCGCAAATAATAATTGTTGATTGCCTGCGCACATTTTGTAAAATAGTTTTATTAAAAATTTTTAAACCAAATCTGTTACCATGAACTTTCAAACAATGAACAAGCAACGCAAGCTTATTTTAATTACCGCACTTGCGGGAATAATTTCAGTTTTTCTTCCATGGTTTTCTGCCGGTGCATTCGGCTTTAGTGTGCATGTAAACGGTTTTCATGGCTGGGGTATTTTAACTTTCTTATGTTTTATTGCGGCAATTGGAATTGCATTAATAGGTGTACAAACTGAACCGCTTGATAAGGGATTGTGGTTTGCTGCGATGATATGCGGTGCAATTGCTTTGCTCGCAATTATCATAACTATTTTTTCTTCTCAAACTGCTGATTTTGGTTTTGCAAGTTCAGGTCTTGGTTTTGGTATTTGGATTTCGTTGATTGCTGCAATAGGCGTAATAATTTTTTCATGGCTGTTTAAAAATCCGGCGCATAATCTCAAAGAAGGGTTTGAAAGTTTAAAGCATTCCGTATCTGATGCTGCAACTTCTATTTCAAATTCAAAGCCTGTTGGCACATCTGCCACAACAACTACTTCAAGTGCAAATAAAATTGCTGAATTAGAAAGATTGAGCAAGCTGAAAGAAAACGGAACGATTACCGAAGAAGAATTTCAGCAATTAAAATCAAAACTCATCTAACACTAAATTATAATTTATGAGATTACTTATTACATGCCTGTTATTTGCTGCAATTAGTATTTGCAGTTGTAAAAGCAAACCTTCGGAAGAAGACATCACAAAAAAAATTTTACTCGATTATGTGTGCCCTGAAAATGCTAAAGTGGATAATCTAAAAATTCTTGACAGAAGAGAAACGAAAAGTCTTTTTGGCCTACCTGCACTTCAATACATTGTTTCGGGCGAAATAGAATGGAAAAACGGATGCGATGAGGCCTTTGGAAATTTACCGGCAGGTTATAAAGAATCGTTTGATCATAAAACGGTAATACTCGTTAAAAGCGATGATGGCTGGCAATAATTTTTTCTATTCTTAAATCAATTTTAAAAAATAAAAACTATGAAACGAAATCTCGTACTCTTTACAGTAATAATTTTTACTGTGTTTAATATTCAGGCTGCAAGTGCAAAAATCTGGCGCGTGAACAGTAATTCAAATTATAACGGAACAACTTTGTGGGGAGATGATTTTGGAGGTAACGCTTCTTATCCCGTTTTTGCGCAGCTTACAGATGCAAACAGTTCTAATCTTGTTTCTGGCGGTGATACATTATATGTTGAAGGTTCGCCTGTTGCTTACAACAATGTTTCTTTTACAAAAAAATTAATCATAATTGGTCCAGGTTATTTTTTAACTGAAAATCCAAAAGTTTCAAATGATCTTCTTTCAGCCAATGTTGGCGAAGTAAACTTTAATACCGGCTCCCAGGGTTCGCAGCTAATTGGCATTAATAATATTTCTGTGTATGGCATTAATATAAACGTTAGCAACATTCTTGTTAAAAGATGCAAGATTGATTATTCGGTTAATTTAAACTACAATATATCTGATATTACAATAGTTGAAAATTACTTTACAAATATTAATAACAGCAACAGCAGTGCAATTGGAGTTAGTGCATATGGTTTTCCCGCAAACTTTGTATTTAATAATAATATTTCTAAAAGGGTTTTACTGCTTGCATATAGCACCACCACCTATACAGCCCAACAATGTAATCACAATGTTTTCGATTGCCCGGCTATTAGCGGCAAGCCATCTATTCAATTAAACACAGGCTCTTTTAAAAACAATATTTTAAAAACACCTACTGCAACTGTAAATATTAATGGTGGTACAAATCAAAATGTATCTTATAATATCAGCGCTTCATCTACCGGTCAGTTTGGTACGGCCAACAATAATAAAGTTGTTACGAACATGACCACTTTGTTTGTTGGTTCAGGCACAAGCGATGGAAAATACAAACTCAAATCAAATTCACCGGGCAGCCACAATGCATCTGATGGAACCGATAGAGGTGTTTTTGGCGGAACATCTTCAACAGACAGGTACACACTCTCAGGGCTCGCTCCAATTCCTGTTATTTATTCTTTAACAACTTCAGGAGATGCAACACAAGCAAATGGTTTGTCTGTAACTATCAGCGCGAAAACCATCAAATAAAAAAGAAAGGGGAATTGCCTGTTAATGCAGGCATGTATTGGTTTTGAAAAATAAAAGATACTCGTATGAAAACATTTATAATTCTCATTTCTGCTTTGTGTTTTAGTTGTGTAGTGCACGCACAAACCTTAAAAGCGACAGAATATTTTATTGATAAGGATAAAGGGTTTGGAAAAAATAATAAGATAACGCTCGCATCTTCTAAAGACAGCAGTTATCAATTTACAATTAACTTATCAAATGTTAGTGTTGGGGCGCACAAACTTTACATCCGCACAAAAGATAGCAAAGGAAAATGGAGCGAAACAACAAGAGAAAATATTGAAGTTGTTGCTTCCTCCGCAATGCCGGTTGTTGAAACCGGCGAATATTTTTTTGATGTTGATCCTGGTTATGGCAAAGCGCATAAAATTATTATTTCTGATAAAGACAGTGTTACACTGCAAAACTTTACAGCCGTAGTTTCTGATCTTAAACAAGGGTTTCACAAACTTTATGTAAGAGTAAAAGATGATAAAGATGTTTGGGGCATTACTTTAAGAACTAACACAGAAGTTGTAAAAGATGCTGCGCCGGTGAAAATAATTGCGGCAGAATATTTCTTTGATAAAGATCCGGGATTTAAGAAAGCAACGAAGAAAATATTCGGCAAAGCTTCGGCAGACAGCACGTTTAAGTTTAACATCGCTTACAATAAGATACCTTCTGATGCAGACACGCTGTTCATAAGAACAGAAGATAGTCTCGGCAATTGGTCGCTAACAAAAATTGCATTGTTTAGTGTTCAGGCTTTAGCAAAAGAAGCTGTTGCTTCAAATGCAAAAGCAAATACAATTAGCAGCGAGCTTAAAGTGTTTCCGAATCCTGCTAGTAATATCTTGAATTATAATTTTAAAGGTTTGAAAAATAATTCAACGATTACAATTATTAATTCAAATGGTGTTGTTCTTAAAAAATATAAATCTTCTGAAAGCGAAGCGGGGCAAATTAACATCAGCAATCTTTCTGCAGGTGCGTATTGGCTGCAAATAGATGATGGTATAAAAAAGCAAACAGTACAATTTATCAAACAATAAAAACCCGTATGAACCTGAAGCCTGCAAGTATTTGCAGGCTTTCTGCTTAATAGTTTAACAACAATCAAAATGCGAAAAGGAATTTTATTTTTTTGGAGCTTTGTTT
>DASZUY010000067.1:0-2134 GCA_035547495.1 Parafilimonas sp.
TGCAATGAACACATTGTTGAAATAGTAGTGAAGGAAGGTCCTGAGCGTATAAAAGAAATTATCGGATATGGTGCAGAGTTCGATAAAAATGAAGAGGGCGATTATACATTAGGAAGAGAAGGCGGCCATAGCGAAAATCGCATCCTTCATCACAAAGATGTTACAGGGCAGGAAATTGAGCGTGCATTATTAAAAGAACTAAAGAAGCTTTCAAACATACGATTTATCAATCATTGTTTTGTGGTTGATATTATAACACAACATCATCTCGGTTATCTCGTTACAAAATCAACACAGAATATTACCTGCTTTGGCGTGTATGTTTTAAATCTTTTAAACAACCAGATAGAAAAAATTCTTTCACCCGTTACGCTGCTTGCATCCGGCGGTTGCGGACAAGTATATCGCACTACCACTAATCCAAAAATTGCAACAGGCGATGGCGTTGCAATGGTTTATCGCGCAAAGGGTAAAGTAGAAAATATGGAGTTTATACAATTCCATCCAACAGCTTTATATGAGCCGGGTGTTTCTCCGTCTTTTTTAATTACTGAAGCCGTGCGCGGTGATGGTGGCATATTGCGTAATAAAGATGGTGAAGCATTTATGGAAAGATATGATGCGCGTAAAGATCTTGCACCGCGTGATATTGTAGCAAGAGCAATCGATAATGAAATGAAACGGGAAGGAACAGAACATGTTTATCTTGATTGCACACAAATGGATAGAGAAAAATTTATTCATCACTTTCCTAATATCTACGAAAAATGTTTAAGCATTGGTATTGATGTAATGCAGAAAATGATTCCTGTTGCACCAGCAGCGCATTATAGTTGTGGTGGCATAAAAACGGATGAATGGGCGCATAGTTCAATACAAAATTTATATGCCTGCGGCGAATGCGCCAGCACAGGCTTGCATGGTGCAAATCGTTTAGCGAGTAATAGTTTATTAGAAGCAATGGTATTTGGCCATCGGGCATATTTAAGTACGGTGAAATTGATTAATGGAGATTCTAAATTATCTTTTGGAGAACGTTTACAGCAAACTGTTCCTGATTGGAATGCAGAAGGAACATCAGAACCAAAAGAAATGATTTTAATAACTCAAAGCTTAAAGGAGTTGCAGCAGGTGATGAGTGATTATGTTGGCATTGTTAGAAACGATGTGCGTTTGCAACGCGCCATGCATCGGCTTGATCTGTTGTTTGAAGAAACAGAAACTTTGTATAAATCAACCAAAATATCTCCGCAATTGTGCGAGCTGCGAAATCTTATCACAGTTGCGTATCTAATTGTTAAAGGTGCAGAGTTTAGAAAAGAAAGCCGCGGCTTGCACTACAACACAGATCATCCTGAAAAAAGTAACCTGATTCAAAACATCATTTTATAGCAATTAAATTTGCAGTTTATTCATTGCTGATGTATTACGTGGTTTACGGCTTACTTTATGTTGTTTCGCTTCTGCCCTTTTTTATTTTATATCTTATCAGCGATCTTTTTTACTTCATCATTTATCGTGTTTGGGGTTATAGAAAAGATGTTGTAATGAATAATCTTGAGATTGCTTTTCCAGAAAAAACGCTTGATGAAAAAAAGCAAATCGCGAAGCAGTTCTACAAAAATCTCATTGATAACTTTATTGAAACCATAAAGCTGCTCAGCATTTCAAAAAAAGAATTAAGCAAAAGATTTATTGTGCCATACGAAAGCATTAATAAACATTTTAACAGCGGAAGGAATATTCAGTTTCACCTTGGTCATTTTTTTAATTGGGAGTATGCAAATCTTTCTTTGTGCCTTAACCTGGATTATCCTGTGCTGATAGTTTATATGCCTTTAAAAAATAAAATTTTTGAGAAACTTTTTGTAAAGCTTCGTACAAGGTTTAATGCAAAAATGGTTGCTGCTACAAATTTCAGAAGAGACTTTTTGCCTTATTTAAAAGAAAGATATGCTATTGTTTTTGTCGCCGATCAAAATGCGGGCACGCCACACAATGCATACTGGAGTAACTTTTTTAATAAGCCGGCACCTTTTGTAACAGGTCCGGAAAAAAATGCAAGGTTTACTGATTGCATGGTTTATTATGCAAAATTTTATAAACTTAAAAGAGGTTTCTATGAAGTGAAATT
>DASZUY010000068.1:0-3552 GCA_035547495.1 Parafilimonas sp.
CTTTGCTCTAAAGCGTTCAATCAACCTTTCATTCTGGCGAATATAATCCTGCTGATTTTCGTAAGCACGCTGCTGCAGTTCTATGCGTTGTGCTTTTTCTGTTTCATAATAATCATAATTGCCGGTATAGAAATTTAGTTGTTGCTGATAGAGCTCAACAATTTTTGTAACCATTCTATTTAAAAAATATTTATCGTGGCTTACAATAACAACGGCGCCATTATAATGCAATAAATATTTTTCAAGCCATTCAATTGAAGGTAAATCCAAGTGGTTTGTCGGTTCATCGAGCAATAATAAATCGGGTTGTTGTAAAATCATTTTTGCAAGCAACACACGCATACGCCAGCCGCCGCTAAACTCTTTGTAAGGTCTTTGTAAATCTGCATTTGAAAATCCCAAACCTTGTAAAACTTCTTCTGTTCTGTGATGAATATCATAACCGCCTAAAACTTCCAACTCGTGCAACTTATCAGAATATTCTAAAAGAATTTTTTCATCCGATGTTGCTTCCAGTTCTTTTCCTAATTCTTCAATTTCTTTTTCAAGCTGAATAATTTTTTCGAATGCAGTTAAAGCAACATTTAAAATAGAATCATTCGTATCAAAGCTTAATAAATCCTGGTGCAGGTAACCGATGGATGTATTTCGGCTGCGTTCAACCGTTCCTTCAGACGGAGAATATTCACCAACAAGTAATTTCAGCAAAGTAGATTTGCCTGTTCCATTATAGCCAATCAAACCAATGCGTTCACCCGGCTGAATATGCCAGGTTGCGTCGGCAACAATAATTCTAGAACCAAATTCAAACGTTACATTATTAAAACCTGCGAGCATAATTTTTATTGAGCCGCGAAATTAATTGTTTATCGTTTAATGGTCTGACGCCTTTGAGGCGTCTGACCGATTTTAACGCAACATATTTTTCTTATGTTTGAAGCGAAGATTAACGAATGAATTTTTTCCGGTATATCAGTATAGCAAATAAGGTTTATAAAGAAATAAAAATTCAAAAGCAGTTTAATAAAACTTTTTTGATTCCCTATTTGGAAGAGCTTGAAAAAAAGTACAACGGAAAATTTCAGGCTGAACAACGCGGAAAAATTTTAAAATACTACGGTTTATTTATCACCTCATTTTTATGCAGCAGCTATAAAAGATTGTATGGGAAAATTTTGAGTGATGAAGAACGCAAACGTGCGACCTTGTTTGGAATTCTTACTCCGGTTGGTGATGATTTATTTGATATTGATAAGCTCGATAGCGAAAGTATTCAGCAGATAACTTTTCATCCTGAAACATACGATGCGAAAACATTTTCTTCCAACGTTGCAAAAGAGATTCAAACTTTTTTATTAGGTACTGTTCCGCATAAAGAAGAATACATAAAAGCATCGAAAGATGTTTTGGATATACAGGTTGAAACAATAAAGCAAACAAATCCAAATATTGCGCAAGAAGAAATCCGCAGAATTACATATATAAAAGGCGCGGTAAGCGTTATCATTTATCATCAATGTTTAAACGAAGCAGCCGATGCGCAAATGCAGGAAGTTTTGTTTTTGATTGGAAGTCTTTATCAACTCGGCAACGATATTTTTGATTTGTATAAAGATGTGCGTGATAATATTTACACGTTGGTAAATACTTGTGACGATTTTATTCAGTTTAAAAAAGATTTTATTGAACGCATCAAATTGCAAAACGAAAACATTTATGCATTGCCGTATGCAAAAAAAGACAAAGAAGATTTTTGCATTGTGATGAACACCATCAATGCAAGAAGTTTAGTGGCGATTGACCAATTCATTAACACACAAAAAAAATATGGAAGTAAAGTTGATTGGTGGAAACTCGAAAGAAAAGATATGATTGTTGATATGGAGAAGCGTAAGAATATTATAAAGTGGTTGAAATATGCGATGAGGCTTCCGAATTTGACAATTAGCAAATTTGATAATTAGCAAATGCGAAAATTTTTATTTTTATTTTTTTCAATATTACTATTTAAAAGCGCTTTTACTCAAAGCAATGATTCGCTTATTCATGCATTGTTATTGAATATTGAAGCAATGCAGGTAAAACAGGATGGAGAATTTTATGCAGGTGAGTTTCCATCTTTTCGTGAATGTGGTGGCGCTCCGCACAATTATCAGCCCGACAATAATATTTTTTATACTGCTGTTGCTGCCTTTACATTAAGAAACATGTTGCCTTATTTGAATGCAGATGATAAGGTAATCGCAGAAAAAATCATTAGCAACATTCAAAAGATTTATCCGCTGTTTCGCAATAAACATGGTTATCCTTATTATGGTTTTTGGGCGACGGATGACCCAATTATGCCGCACACTTATTTCTATAAATATTTAAAACAAATTTTTGGTCAGGGTGAAGATGCAGATGATACGGTTATTATTTTAATGACGAATAAAAATAATGACGATGATAATGTTGTTTTAAAACAAAGACTGGAAGCTGTTGCCAATTTATCGAAACAGAAAATTATTTCAACTTATAAAAAGTATAAAGATATTCCTGCTTACAGCACTTATCTTGGAAGCCGCACTGTGCCTGATTTCGACTTCGCCGTTCAATGCAATATTTTATATTTTGTTTTCGATAAAAAACTGCCTTTTGTAAAACAGGATAGCGCAACGTTGCAACTGATTACAGAAATGGTTCGCAACCGCGACTATATGAAAACGCCTGTTTACATTTCGCCTTATTATGTGCGTTCATCTGTTTTAATTTATCATGTAGTAAGATTGATGAGTGCATTTAAAATTCCGGAATTAGAAATCTACAAACAGCAATTAATTGATGATGCGCAAAAAGAATTTGCATCAAGCACAAACGTGATGGATAAAATGTTATTAAGCACTTCGCTAATGAAACTTGGCGCAAAACCAGAACTACCTCCATTCACATCCATCAACGATTTTGAAAACACGAATCAAAAACAATTTGTTTTTTTCCAGGCAAGAGCAGCTTACTCATATCCAACGCCACTTAAACAAATGATGCTGCATTTTAGTTATATCAATTATTATTTTTATTGTCCTGCTTATTACAAAATTTTATGGCTGGAGAATTTGGTGTGGCAAAATAGATAAGACCTCATCCCAACCTCCCGAAGAATCGGGACAAGCTCTCTCCAAAGGAGATGGACAAGAAAGAGGTTTATATGTTCAACGACTTTAAATTATAATCAGGCTGAAAGTCCTCTCCCTTGGAGAGGATTTAGGTGAGGTCTATTTCCCACCCAACCACAACAACGCATTTATAATAAGCGTATCCTGTTCCGGGCTTTGAAATGTTGATGATAGTTGTTTGTTCGTTCCTCCATCATAATCCATATCATTATGACCCATGTTCATGTAAACCATTTTATATTTTGTGTTTGTCCAAACAACAGGATAATAGCCGCTGTGCCATATCTCGCTTTGCTTTGGTCCGTTGCCTAATGGAAAGCTGGTTGAATCAATTGACAAAAGAATTTTTATATCAGGATTTTGGCGCAAATCTTTTTCCCAGCGATACCATTCATTC
>DASZUY010000069.1:0-1896 GCA_035547495.1 Parafilimonas sp.
TTTATCACTTGCATTCATTACAAATGCACAAACAAATACACCGCCGACTTTAAAAAGTATTTTACTCGAGCAATTAAAAACGACGCACAACGTAAAAGATTGGTTTGTGCCTGTTGATACTGCTATTGCATGGTTAACACCTGAACAGGCTAACTGGAAAGACGTTAACGAAGATCATTCGATTGCGCAGCTTACCACCCATCTCATTTTCTGGAATACACAAATATTGTTTAATCTTAAAGGTCAAAAACCACCGGAAACATTTAACGGAAATAATAAAGAGACCTTTTCTCCGGTTGATGAAACTTCATGGCCTGCAGCGGTAAAAACGTTAGACAGTGTTTTAACGGCAATTGAAGATTATGTAAGCACCGCAGATGATGCGCATCTTCAAAAACAATATTCAACCATTGCACACATAGGCACGCATAATGCTTACCATACCGGTCAAATTCTTTACATAAGAAAAATGAAAGGATGGTGGAATGATGAGCATGGCGTGAAATAATATTTATAATATTGTTTTATGATGACAAAGTTTTCAACTATTGATGAATACATTGCTGCGCAGGATGATGACAGAAAATTTGTGTTGCAACAATTCAGAAAAATAATCAAAGCGGCTGCGCCTAAAGCGGAAGAAGTTATTAGTTATGGAATGCCTGCTTTCAAACAAGGTTCTGTGCTCGTTTATTTTGCTGCGATGAAAGAGCATTATGGTTTTTATCCAACTTCAAAACCAATGGAAGTTTTTAAAGATAAACTTAAAGCATACAAAACTTCAAAAGTGCAATTCAATTTCCGCTGAATAAACCGCTTCCGGAAAAATTAATTACTGAAATTGTAAAGTTTCGTTTGAAAGAAGTTGAGACTAACGAGCAATTAAAGTCTGTGGTAAAAACAAAGAAATCAAACAAAAAATAATTGATTTCATCGTCATAAGGGCATCAATCAAACTTCACTTTAATTTCAATATTGGTATTTCTTCCTTTATCATCTGCACAGGAAATTTTTATGTTGGAAGAAGATGGATTAAAAAATATTTTTTGTTGCGGATTTGCAGCAGAAAGAAATTTATCATTCACATACCAATACACTTTTGATACATCGTTGGATGCAGAGCAAGATAAGGTAAGTTGTTGTTGCTGCTTGTCCATAATTATATAAACCATTCCATTGTTTAATGAAGTAATTACTGGTGCATGACCATTAAACTCTCTTGTACATGCAGGATTGTGTGGCGGAATTTTTTGATAAGCGATATGATTCATCTTGTAAAAAGTAGCCAGCTCAGGCGATATATTTTCAAATAATTTTTCTTTGTAACCACTAGCCGGAAGACATGATGTGCAATAAGAATATTTTTCATCTGATGATACAAAAACTTCTTTTAAGTGATTGCATTTTTCATTACTTGAAACACCAGGAATGTAATAGTCCATCACCTGGTCATTGCAAAAATCATTTGGAATTTTTCCTGTCTTTGCACACACCAAACGAAAAGATAAATCTTTTGGCGCTTGCACCCATTCATTGTTTGCGTTGTAATCAATTGCATTAAATAATTTAAAAAGAAGCGGTGTTGCAACAGATGCGCCGCTTAAATCAGGAACACCTTCACCTGAAAAATTTCCAATCCAAATACCAATCGTATATGTTTTATTGTAACCAATACTCCATGCATCTCTGCGCCCATAAGATGTTCCTGTCTTCCATGCAATCTTTGGAATATTTTCTGCGACGTCGTATGCGTTTGGTAAATCTGGTCGAAGTAAAGTAGATAGGATTTGCGTAAGCATATAATCTGCTGCAGGTGATAAAATAGTTGTACCGTGTTGCGTTGAATGATTTGATGTTGAAGCATCATCGATCGTCCATTTCAATGGATAATATTTT
>DASZUY010000070.1:0-9197 GCA_035547495.1 Parafilimonas sp.
GCGTTCAATTAAGAGATAGCGCGAAGAATTGGAACAAATACAATTGGTGGGGAACCGCATTGTATTTAAACGTTGATCCGGCAACATGGTTTGGTTTAACATGGAGAAATGAATATATTGGTGATAAAGACGAATATCTTGGATTGAAAAATATTTTTGCATCAACATTGTCTGCAAATTTCAGAATTGATAACTTAACCATCATTCCTGAGTTTAGATTAGATAATGCAGGTAATTCAGTTTTTTATAAAAGCGTAGATCAAACTACAAAATCAACAGGCAGCTTTATACTTGCAGTTACTTATCATTTTAATAATTGATGCAATGAATGGATGAAGCAAAAAACGATAGCATAAACGAGCTTTTACAAAAAGCAACACGTGCCAAAGGCAGCCTAAAAATCTACATTGGCATGAGCGCTGGTGTGGGCAAAACCTATCGCATGTTGCAGGAGGCGCACGCATTGCAGAACAATAATGTGAATGTAAAAATCGGTTATGTTGAAACGCATGGCAGGAAAGAAACAGAGGCATTGCTTGAAGGTTTATCTGTTATTCCAAGACGCGAAGTTTTTTATAAAGGCAAGCGTTTGGAAGAACTTGATGTGAATGCTGTGTTGTTGTTGCATCCTGATGTTGTTGTAATTGATGAACTCGCACATACAAATATTCCCGGCAGTAAAAATGAAAAACGCTGGCAGGATGTGCTCGATGTTTTGAATGCCGGCATTAATGTTATTTCAGCCGTAAACATTCAGCACATTGAAAGCATTAATGAAGATGTAAAAGAAATTACGGGCGTTGATGTGAAGGAAAGAATTCCTGATAAAATATTGCAGTTGGCGGATGAAGTAGTGAACATTGACTTAACCGCAGATGAACTGATAGCACGTTTAAAAGAAGGAAAGATTTACGATCACACAAAAATTCAACAAGCATTAACCAACTTCTTTCAGCCGGAAAAAATATTGCAGTTGCGTGAACTTGCATTAAAAGAAGTAGCTGGTCAGGTAGAGCGCAAAGTGGATTATCAAATCACTGCAAAACAAACAACATTTAAACACGAACGTTTTCTTGCATGCATTTCCTCAAACAATGAAATTGCACAACGTATCATAAGAAAAACGGCAAGGCTTGCTTCTTATTACAACAGTAAATGGTATGTGTTATACGTGCAAACAGAAAAAGAATCAGCAAATAAAATTCAGCTTGCTGCACAAAGACATTTGATCAATAATTTTAAAAATGCAACTGAGCTGGGCGCAGAAATTATTCGCAAAAAAAACAACAACATTGCATCCGCAATCATTGAAACGGTAAACGAAAATCACATTACAACACTTTGTCTTGGCAAACCGCATTTAAATCTTTTCCAGGTTATTTTAAAAACAAGTATTTTCAATCAGTTGCTGAAAACTCTTTCAAAAAATAACATCGATATTATAATTCTTTCGTGATGGCATTAACAGTTAAAAAGAAAATATGGCTGGGAACTCTGTTTCTTTTTTTCTTGTTGTTGATAACAGGTGGTGCAGGCATTTTTTTTATGGCAAGATTAAAAGGCGAAAGTCAAAATGTGCTTAAAGCGAACTATGAAAGTTTATCTTATTGCCATACCATGCAGCAACAGTTGGATACGATCGAAGCTAATTATACGCGCTCAAACAATTTTGAAAACGCCTTAGTAAAACAAGAAGCAAATATTACAGAACAAGGTGAGAATAAAGCAACATCAGAACTAAGAACAGATTTTAATAAATTAAAAGGCGGAGACACAAGTAAGCAAACGATTAAGTCGGTTGAAAGAGAATTACAAATAATTCTTTCACTCAACATGCAGGCAATTCAAAGAAAAAGTAAAGCAGCAGACAAAACCGCGAAAGATGCGCTTACAATTATCGCCGCAATAAGTGGTGTTATTTTTTTAATTGCGTTCACGTTCATTATAAATTTCCCATCTGTTATTTCAGGACCGGTAAATCGTTTAACAGAAGCTATAAAAGAAATTGCAAACAAGAATTACAGCTTTCGTGTGCACATGAATAATAAAGATGAATTTGGAACGCTTGCAAATTCATTTAATGAAATGGCTGAACGGTTGGAATATTTTGAACATTCAAACCTGAATAAATTAATGTTTGAAAAAAGCCGTGCAGAAGCTGTAATAAACAGCTTGAAAGACGCAAGCATTGGTATTGATAAAAATGATATTGTTCTTTTTGCGAATCAACAAGCTTTGCAATTATTAAATCTGAAAGGTGAACAAATAATTGGAAAACCGGTAAGCGAACTAAAAGGTAAAAATGATCTTTTTAAATTTCTTGTTGAAGCTGATAATAATGGCACACCATTTAAAATTGTGGTAGATAACCAGGAAAATTATTTTACAAAAGAAGTTATTGAAGTAAGCGAAGATGATGCAAAAAACAAAGTGATTGTTCTAAAAAATATTACATCATTTAAAGAGCTTGATGTTGCTAAAACAAATTTTATTGCAACCATTTCGCATGAATTAAAAACGCCGTTGGCATCGTCTGATTTTAGCTTGAAGTTGTTGGAAGATGAAAGAACAGGTACACTAACAAATGAGCAAAAAGAGCTGGTATCAAATCTTAAACAAGATAACCTGCGCATGTTAAAAATATTGAGCGAGCTATTGAACATGAGCCAGGTTGAAGCAGGAAGAATTCAATTAAATATAACCGAAGTAAACCCGCAAACAATTGTGCTTAACGCCATCAAAGCTGTTGAAACAAATGCAAGAGAAAAAAGAATCAGCATAAAAAATTTCTTCGAAGATGCCTTACCTAACATTCATGCTGATGAAGACAAAACGATATGGGTGCTGAATAACTTCCTGGTGAATGCGATAAAATATTCTCATGAAGAAAGTACTGTTGAAGTGCATGTTTATAAAAAAGAAAACAATATAATTTTTACAGTAAAAGATTACGGAAAAGGTATAGCGGAAGAATATCAGCCAAAAATCTTTGATCGCTATTTTAAAGTGCCCGGCTCAAATGAAAAAGGAACAGGACTTGGTCTTGCTATTTCAAAAGAATTTATTGAAGCGCAAAACGGAAAAATTTGGGTAACAAGTAAACCAGGCGAAGGTTCCGAGTTTAGTTTTTTTCTCCCTGTTGTTTAATACAAGTTTAATTCACTTATTCAATTTACAATTTCCTTCACTTATTGTGTTTAACATCAATTTAGAAATTGATGATTAAATTAATTTGATTGTAAATAATCTATTATTTATAACAATTGAAAATTTTATTAACAGCAAAAAATTAAAACATGAAAACGCTTTTACTCACAATCAAAGAATTTTTCAGTATTAAAGATGGTTACGTTTTATTATACAGTAACATTTAGTTCGATGATTGTTCAACGCAATTTTAAAGAAGCTTCTTTTTAAATGTATTCCTTTATATCCTGCATTAATCTGCGCGCAATGTTATCTGCAGTTGTTTCAAAATTACTCTCCGCATAAATACGAATTATAGGTTCGGTATTGCTTGTTCTTAAATGCACCCAGTCATTATCAAATTCTATTTTTAAACCGTCTTCTGTGTTAACGGGATTGTTTTTGTACTTGCGCTGAATTCCCGAAAATATTTTTTTCACATCAACATTATTTCCAACTTCAATTTTATTCTTGCTGATAAAATAATCAGGATATTGTCTTCTTAACTGCCCAACACTTTTTCCTGTTTTGGCAAGCTGCGTTAAAAACAAAGCAATACCAATAAGTGCATCGCGGCCGTAATGCAAATCAGGAACAATTATTCCTCCATTACCTTCTCCCCCAATCACTGCATTAACCGCTTTCATTTTTTCAACAACATTTACTTCACCTACTGCACTCGAAAAATATTCGCCACCATTTTTTTCGGTCACATCTTTTAATGCACGTGTTGAAGAAAGATTGCTTACTGTGTTGCCTTTCTTTTGTTGCAAAACATAATCGGCAACAGCAACCAATGTATATTCTTCGCCAAACATGCTGCCATCTTCGCAAACAAAACAAAGCCTGTCAACATCAGGATCGACAGCAATTCCTAAATGCGCCTGTTGCTTTCTCACTTCATTACTTAACTGCGTAAGATTTTGCGGCAACGGTTCCGGATTATGGGCAAACTTTCCATTCACTTCATCATTTAAAACAATTATTTCTTTTACACCTAAAGCCTTTAATAAGGCAGGAACTGCAATTGCGCCTGTACTATTTATTGCATCAACAACAATTTTAAATTTTTTCTTTTTTATGAGTGATACATCAACAAGCGGGTATTGAACAATTGCTTCAATATGTTTTTCCATTGCAGATGCATCTGCGGTTACATTACCAATTTTATCAACGGAAGAAAAATTAAAATTTTCTGCATTTGCAAATTCTAATAATTTATTTCCATCTTCCGCATTTAAAAATTCGCCTTTATTATTCAGCAACTTTAGTGCATTCCATTCTGCCGGATTATGGCTTGCTGTAATGATGATTCCGCCATCAGCATTATTTTCAATAACGGCAAACTCAACCGTTGGTGTTGTACTTAGATCAAGATTAATTACATCGATACCGCAGCTTATTAAAGTATGTATCACAAGCTGTAAAACCAGGTTGCCACTAATTCTTGCATCGCGGCCAACTACTACATTATAATTTGTTTTTTTATTTTGATCATCGTTCGCGGTTTGGTTCTTCAGCCATGTAGCATAAGCAGCAGTAAATTTTACAACATCAACAGGGCTTAATGAATTGCCGGGTTTACCACCGATGGTTCCTCTTATTCCCGAAATACTTTTTATCAACGGCATTTTTAGGTTATTTGCAAAGCAAACATAAAAGAAAAAAAGAACTGGTGAACATAACAAGCACAAGATTTAAATTTAAACTTTGCAAAAATTATGGCAGCTACAGAATGGTTTAGGTCGTGGTTTAATTCTCCATATTATTACCTGTTATACGAAAACAGAAATGATGAGGAAGCAATAGATTGTATAAACAATTTTATAACGTATTTAAAAATACCTGCGGGTAGTTTTATATTAGATGTGGCTTGCGGCAAAGGCAGGCACAGCAAGGCTTTTGCTGCGAAAGGCTTTGATGTTACAGGTATTGATCTTTCACCGGAAGCGATTTTGGAAGCAAAAAAATCTGAGCAGGAAAATTTGCATTTTTATCTGCATGATATACGCCTCCCTTTCTGGATAAATTATTTTGATTATGCCTTTAATTTTTTTACAAGCTTCGGTTACTTCAGAACGATGCGTGAACATAATGATGCCATTCGCACCATTGCACAAAGCATTAAACTGAACGGCATTTTTCTTATTGATTATCTCAATCCACACTATGTGGAAAATCATTTGGTGATACAAGAAGAAAAAAGAATTGGCAATGTTTTATTTAAGATTGACAGGTGGTATGATGAAGATAAATTTTACAAACGCATTCATGTTGAAGATGAAGAAAAAAAAGTTTCAGAAACATATCGCGAAGAAGTAAAAAAGTTTTCGCTTGGTGATTTTACAGACATGCTGGCTTACGAAGGTTTGATGATAGAAAATGTTTTTGGAGATTATTCACTTGAATCGTATCATGTAAAAGATTCTCCGCGCATGATTATGATAGCAAAGAAAATTCATTATTAATTTCTGTCAGCAACCGGCATATTGAAAATTAATGTGCTGTCAGGTTTAACAATAAACATATTATCGGGAGTTGATTGATAAATATCAGAATGATCATGCTTTCTCACAAAAGTTAAATCAGGTTTTGGTAATAGAAGAACTGAAGGATTAGCAGATTTTAGTTCTTTATTAAAATATGTTTTAGGAATGAGCGGATTATTTTGCGGTTGTAACTGGTAGGTGTGATTGAAAAGAAAGGGATTTGTTTTGTAATGAGAAAAAGCAGAGTCTTTAAACAAGTTCGTTTGTGCATGCAGGCTTGAAATAAGTATTAAACTGATTCCACAAGCAATTAAGTGTTTCATAAAAGAGTTTATTAAATAAAGATAAAAATGTTTGAGCGATTACACTACTGGGATATATATTTTTTTTACAAGATAAACAGCGTTTGGACAAACTCATTTCTTGATCATATTTTTCCCTGGTGGCGCGATGCAACAACATGGTATCCGCTTTATTTGTTTTTATTAATTTTTATCTTTCTTAATTTCGGATGGAAAGCATGGAAATGGGTTTTGTTTGTTGTGTTGAATGTAACGATCACAGATCAATTAGCCAGCCATGTTATTAAATATTGGGTACCGAGATTACGCCCTTGCCAGGATCCTTCTATGCATGATATTGTTCGCCTGGTTGTAAACCATTGCAGCGGCGGAAACAGCTTTCCATCATCACACGCAACAAATCACTTTGGCGCTGCGGTTTTCTTTTTTTGCACGCTGAAGCCTTATATCAAAAATTACGCTTACTTATTTTTCTTTTGGGCAGCAACTATCTGCTACGGGCAAATGTATGTGGGCGTTCACTATCCAACAGATATAATTGGCGGCGCAATAATTGGAAGTATGGTTGGTTATATTTTAGCCTTCATCTTTAATAAAGCTGTAAAATTACCAGCGCTAAGAGCGGCGCATTCAAGCTAATCTATTCTAAACTTAAACCTAAGCCTGATTAATATTTTTTGTATGTTCAAATTATACACACCCGCAATTCCATCTTATCTGCTTACTACAGATTGATTAGTTTTACATTTTATGATTGACATATTAATTATCCTTTTCCTTATTATATTGAACGGAATTTTTTCCATGGTTGAAATGGCGCTTGTCTCGGCGCGCAAAATACGCCTCGAAGCACAAGCAAATAAAGGCGATAAAAAAGCAAAAGAAGCTTTAGACCTTGCTAACCATCCCGACAAATTTATTTCCACAACACAAATTGGTATTACACTAACAGCAATTTTAAACGGTATATTTTCTGCCGGCGCCTTAGAAAAAACTGTTGCTAATTATTTAACGCGATTTTCTTTTATTGGTCATTACAATGAAATTGCGGCTACAGCTTTAATAGTTATAATCGTTACATATTTCACACTCGTTTTAGGCGAGCTTGTTCCAAAACGCATTGGCTTAAACAATCCCGAAGGCATTGCGAAATTTTTTGCCTCATTTATTCGCATTTCAATTTTTATCAGCTATCCTTTTGTTTGGCTGCTTACAAAATCGGGAAATCTTATTGTAAATCTTTTTAAGATACGCCGTAATGATTCTGGAGTAACTGAAGAAGAGATAAAAGCAATTATTAATGAAGGAACAGAACAAGGTACTATTGAAGAAACAGAGCAGGAAATTATTGAACGTGTTTTTCATTTGGGTGATAGAAATATCACTTCTTTAATGACGCATCGCAGCGATATTACCTGGCTTGATGTAAATGCAACGGTTGAAGAAATACAACAATTGCCAGAAGACGAATTGCATACTGTTTACCCGGTATGCGACGAAAATATCGATAACATCAAAGGCATCGTTTCATTAAAAAATATCATTCGCGCAAAACCCGGAACTGCAGTAAAAAATGTGATGACGCCGGCTTTGTATGTGCCGGAAAACAATTCTGCGTATAAATTATTGGAGCGCTTTAAAGAATTAAAATCGCATATAGCTTTTATTGTTGATGAATACGGAACCCTGCAAGGCATGGTTACACTGAATGATATTCTTGATGCATTGGTTGGTGAAGTGCCGCATCTTGATGAGGAGTTGTATGAAATTAAAGAACGCGCAGATGGAAGTTATTTAATTGATGCGCAAATTCCGTTTTATAATTTTTTAAGTTATTTTAATCATACAGATTTTCTTGATGAAGATGAAGAGCAGGAGTTTGATACGCTGGCAGGTTTTGTTTTAAACGAATTAGAACGTATACCAAAAACAGGCGACAGCTTTGAATGGCACGATTTCCACTTTGAAATTGTGGATATGGATAATAACCGTATCGATAAAATATTGGTGATTAAACCGCAGGAACCCGAACTTAAAACGGAGAATGATTAATCAACACCTGTCGCACCATCTCTTACTTTAATTTTCTTTTTGTGTGAATTTTTCTTTTCATATTCCAGCACTTCAGCAGGCTTATTTTTATTGGCTGCAGAAATTGAATCTGCCGGCAGTTGTTGCACGGAATTCAAAGAATCATTTAAAGCTGATAATGATTTTTTATTGCTTACAAGCTGATCGATTACATATTCTTCGGTCTTTGTAATTGTTCCTTGTTCCGGATCATAATATGTCCAGGTGCCGTGTTTTACAGTTGATGCATTTACTCTAACAATTTTCAAATCATATTTATCAGGAATATTCAAGTCATATACGCGCACAGTATCATAAGGATTTTTTGGATTGATTGCTTTCCAGCTTTCTTCGCGTATTAAGCCCATTAAGTTATAATATCGTTGCACGCCATCTTTATAACCCCATTTATAATTTTCTTGGGCAAGCGTGTCACCAATTAAATTTAAACGTGTCCACGCTCCTTCTCTTGCATCATCTTTATAAAATCCTGCTTCCTGGTAACCGGGCTCACCATGATTGTCTACAACTTTTGTGTACCAATAACCTTGCTTGCGATTTTGAAAATCGGTACAATTAATAGTATCATGCTTTGCGTTTAACTGGTAAGTTTTGCATTGAGAAAATAAAGGATTGACGAAAACAATCAACATGAAAAATAATATTCCTGCGCCGCACTTCATAGGTTTATTTTATTATTAGAGATTGAATAGCTATACGTCTTATAACGTTTTGCCTCTTATTTTCTTGCAAAGGTGTATTTTTATTTACAAATTATTTGCTAATGCCTGCAACTGATAAACGCATTGACGCTTATATTGAAAAGAAAGCTGATTTCGCAAAACCCATCTTAAAACATATAAGAGAACTCGTTCATAAAGCTTGCCCTGATTGTGAAGAAACGATTAAATGGGGAATGCCTTTTTTTGATTATAAAGGAAGTGTGTTATGTGCGATGGCTGGATTTAAAGAGCACTGCACTTTTATGTTTTGGAAAGCAAGATTGATGAAAGATCCGGAAGGAATTTTACAAATTACAGAGCGGGAAGCAATGGGAAATTTTGGTAATATAGCATCACTGAAAGATTTGCCATCAGACAAAATTTTAAAGGCGTATATAAAAGAAACGGCAAAGCTGAATGAAGACAAT
>DASZUY010000071.1:0-6618 GCA_035547495.1 Parafilimonas sp.
AGCAGAAACCAATGCAAGAGAAGCCATTAAACAAGCGGCGCTTGATCGCATACGCGCAGACATTGCATCAATGCGAACCATAAATGATTTGGATAGAATCACACCTTTAATTTGGAATGAGCTTACTATCCTTGGTATTCCATTTATTCGTTGCGGTGTATTTATTATGGATGACAATCAACAATTGATTCATACATTTCTTTCGTCTCCTGATGGAAAAGCGATTGCTGCATTTCATTTACCTTATTCAACGCCGGGCAATATTCAAAAAGTGATCAGCCATTGGCACGATGATAAAAGTTATATCGATCATTGGGATGAAAACGATTTTACCGAATTCGCAAAAATATTGATAACACAAGGTGCACTTACATCGTCTGAGCAATATTTAAAAACTATTCCTCACGGCGGATTTTATTTACACTTCCTTCCATTTTTACAAGGCATGTTGTATGTAGGCAATACAAATCAATTAAGCGAAGAAGAAATAAGTTTAATTCAATCACTGGCTGATGCATTTTCCACCGCATATGCACGCTATGAAGACTTTAATAAACTGGAAGCTGCAAAGAAACAAGTTGACAAAACTTTAGTTGAATTAAAACAAACACAACAGCAATTAGTACAATCAGAAAAGATGGCTTCGCTTGGAGAGCTTACGGCAGGCATTGCGCATGAAATTCAAAACCCATTAAACTTCGTGAATAATTTTTCTGAAGTAACTAATGAGTTAATTGACGAGATGAAAGAAGATCTTGCAACCGGCAACCTGCAACAGGTAACAGAAATAATAGAAGATATCAAACAAAATTTAGAAAAGATAAATCATCATGGTAAGCGTGCAGATGCAATTGTGAAAAACATGTTGCAACATTCAAGAAAAAATTCAGGACAAAAAGAACCAACAGATATTAATGCATTGTGTGATGAATATATAAGACTAAGCTTTCATGGCATGCGAGCAAAAGACAAAAGCTTTAATGCAGACTTCAAAACTGATTTTGATGAAAGTATTGGAAAAATAAATATCGTTTCGCAGGATATTGGAAGAGCGTTATTGAATCTTTTTAATAATGCATTTTATGCAGTGAAGCCCCCTAACCCCCTAAAGGGGGAACATTATGTTCCGACAGTTTCAGTCACTACGCGTAAAATTACTCCCCTTCAGGGAACGGGGGCTAGAATTGAAATTGTGGTAAGTGATAATGGCAATGGCATTCCTCAAAATATAATTGATAAAATTTTTCAACCATTCTTTACTACAAAACCAACAGGGCAAGGAACAGGATTGGGTTTGTCGCTTGCTTATGACATCATTACCAAAGAACATAACGGAACAATAAAAGTGGAGAGCAAGGAAGCAGAAGGAACAACGTTTATTCTTCAATTACCGATTCAAGTTGACATATGATAAATAAAATTGTTGCTGCTTTTTTTTCTGCTATCATCTGTATCGCTGCATGCGGACAAAATAAATCGATAGACAGCTTAAAGCAACAATTATCAGTTGCAAAAAACGATACAAGTCGAGTGCTGATTTTTACTGATCTATCATTCACTTTTGGTTTTATCAATTCAGATTCGGCTTTATTGTACGCTGCTAAAGCAATTGACCTGGCAAAACAAATTCATTTTGTAAGAGGAGAGATAAGAGGAGCATTTTGTAAAGCTTCAGTACTGGAAACAAACGGAGAGATGCCTGAGGCACTGGAAATAGGATTCAACGCACTGGAAATGGCACAAAAAGCGAACCTGCTGCTGGAAACATCAATGTGTTTAACCTTAATAGGAAATATATTTTATGATCTGGATGATTACACAAAAGCGATCAGTTTTTATCAACAGGCAACTCTTATTAATGAAGTAATTAAAAATCAACCGGGAAGTGAATTTTGGAAATGGCAAACAGAAATAAATTTTGGAACCGTTTTTATGCTGAATGATCAATTAGACTCATCATTTGCTCATCTGCATAAAGGGTTTATTGAAACTTTGCATGACGATAAATGGCATCCTGTTTTTCTTATGTTTTTCGGTCAGTTACAATTTAAAATGGGAAAGCAAGATACCGGCTTGAATTATTTGCACGAAAGCATTAAGTTATTTGAAAATAATAACGATCCTTATTCTACATCAGATGCGTGCAGAATTATTGCAACATGCTTTAAAGAAAAAAATGAAATTGATTCAAGTATTTTTTATGCCAGGAAAGCACTTCTTAAAGCTCAATCAATAAACTACAAAACCTCAATATTAGATGCAAGCAAGTTATTAGCAGAACTGTACGAATCAAAAGACGTTAAGCAAGCTCTTTATTTCCGCAAAGTTTTTGATACAACAAATGATATTTTATACGGACCGAATAAAGTAAAAAGTTTACAAAAAACACTTTCAGATCAAGAAGATCACCAACGAAAAAATGAAGCCGAGAGAATTGCTTACCAGAACCGGGTAAAGCAATTTATATTGCTCGCCGGTTTAATTGTATTTATGCTGATAGGGTTTATTCTTTACAGAAATTATCGGCGGTCGAAGAAGACAAATGAATTATTGCAGCAACAAAAAGAGAAAGTAGAAAGCACTTTATCAGAATTGAAATCCGCACAAGCCCAACTTATCCAATCAGAAAAAATGGCTTCACTTGGTGAACTTACTGCGGGGATTGCACATGAAATTCAAAACCCGTTAAACTTCGTGAATAATTTTTCTGAGGTAAATAAAGAAATGATTGATGAATTACAAACAGAATTAAAATCGGGCAACGTTGATGAAGCAATTAATATCTCAAATGACATAAAAGACAACGAAGAAAAAATAAATCATCACGGAAAGCGTGCAGATGCAATTGTGAAAGGAATGCTGCAGCATTCAAGAAGAAATTCAGGGCAAAAAGAACCAACAGATATCAATGCTTTGTGTGATGAATATTTACGATTGGCTTACCAAAGCATCAGAGCAAAAGACAAAGAATTTAACACAGAAATAAAAACGGATTTTGATGAAACGATTGGTAAAATAAACATCGTTCCACAGGATATTGGAAGAGTGTTATTGAATTTATTTAATAACGGTTTTTATGCAGTGAATGAGAAGTTCACGGCTAACCGTTCACCGCTTACAGATAACTACAAACCAACTGTTTCAGTTCAAACAAAAAAACTAAATGATAAAATAGAAATAATAGTAAGTGACAATGGCAACGGCATTCCTCAAAATATAATTGATAAAATTTTTCAACCATTTTTTACCACAAAGCCAACAGGTGAAGGAACAGGATTGGGATTGAGTTTAGCTTATGATATCATCACCAAAGAACATAACGGTACTATTAAAGTGGAGAGTAAAAAAGGTGAAGGTTCAATTTTTATAATCAACGTGCCGGCAATATAAACTTATGAGCTAGGCTCATACAATCACGGTGGGGAAATTTTAAATTCTACAGTTTGTATACATCTGCCCTGTTCATTATGCTTTGCATCCGGGCATGCTGCTGACTTAGCCCAATAGCCGGCATTATCATTTACATACTTAAAAATATTTTCCCACTCTGGTTCTATCTTGTTATCATACACACAATCTTCCAAAGCCTCAATAAGATAATAGGTAAAAAATCCGCCAACATCTGGTTTGCCGGCAGCAAATTCATCCTTCTCTGCTGCAGTTGCTAATATAGACAATGGTTGTTCCGGAATAAAAAGCTTATCACCATAATCATCAGAAGAATTATCATTACCAGATGAGGTTTTGCTATGTTGTACTTTCTGCCGCACAGGAACATTTGCGTTACTCGCATTTGCATTGTCGCCTGGTGCGTTTGTGTTACAACAGTCGCTCAAAACAATATTCACGCCGGCACCCATTTTTATAACGTGGTCGTAAATGTCTTCCTCTATTCTTAAATTATTTACCTGCGGGTCTGTATTGTCGCCATTTTTCAACCACATGCGCGGATAATCACTTGCATCACCTGCATATCTAAAGCCATGGCCGCTGTAATAAAATATAACGATATCATTTTTACCCGGCTGTTGTTCCGGCAGCCACCTGTCAACGGCATCGGTAACAGCGGCTTTACTAAAATCATCACCTTCTATTATTTTTGGATCTACCAGGTCAACATCTATCCAGTCTGCAATTTCATCAAACAAATAAGTTATGCCATCGAGGTCTTCTTCGCATCGTTCTCCTATCGTTTCATCATGTGAATCTATTACGCAAATCAAAAACATTCTTCCTCTTTCATCGGTATTATGAACGTATGGTAATTTATTGCCTGTATATACAATATGATTAGCATAAGCCGATGCTGTAAGTAAAAAAAGCGCAAGGCATATAAGTTTAAACCGTCTTGAAAAATTTTGCAGCAAGAATTCAAAACGCATAGTTATGGTTTTATGATACAGGTTTATTTTTCTAAGCAGATTGAAATAACCTGTAGCGCTTAAGCAATTAATTTAGCAGCAGTATGAACCCTAAGATTTTGGCTTGCCGGGCTGGGTAGTTAACGGAGAATGAATTACTTCATCATCCAGCGGTGGGCTATCATCACCTGCGGCATTGCCTGAATCATCGTCATCATTTTTATCATCGTCATCATCGTTTTCATCGCCCGGACCCGGAATATAATCGGTCTGCATCATGAAGTTTGATTGTTCTTCATCAAAACTTTCAAAGTTGTTAATAGTTGTCATATTAATTTTTTTTCTTTGATAAACCTAAGTCTTTTTTGCGGTTTCAAGAATTTTTATTGGGTGAAATATATTTCATTTATCGGTTTATATATATGTTATATTTAATGCGCCTGCAGATCTTATGAGATCACTATACAAACTAATATTGCTTTTCTATTTTATTTTGTTTACTGCATCAATATTTGCACAAACACCAGATTCAATTAACGCTTTAAAACAGCGGCTTAAAACCTTGCAGCAAAAAGATAATTATTATGCTGACAGTAATTATGCTAAAACCTTAACCGATCTTGCTTACATCTACACTTCAAGTTATCCTGACAGCGCTATAATATTGCTTGCAGATAAAGCGGCGCAATTTAAAGCTGCCGGTTATTCAAAAGGCGAAATAAACGCGTACATGCTGCTGGGTGACGCTTATGAAACGAAAGGATTGTATGATAAAGCAATGGAAAATTATAATGCTTCATTTCGCATTGCACAGCAAACAAACACTACGTCAGACATTCCGCTAATTCTTAACAGGATTGGTATTATACATCTTAACCAGGGCAATTATCCTGAAGCGTTAAGCAAGTTTTACGCGTCTTTGAAATCAGCAGAAAACACCGGCGATAACGATTTAATTGGTGCAACCTTAAATAACATTGCTTACGTTCAATACAATGAAAATAAGTTTAGCGAAGCTGAAAGCACATTTACGGAAAGACTAAAGCTTGCTAAAAAAACAGGCGATACCAATAGCATGAGCATAGCTTATAATTCAATTGGTGAAATAGATCTGCAACAGAAGAACACTGCAAAAGCATTAGATAATTTGACACTGGCACATAACCTCGCCGTGCAAATGAATGATATAAAAATGGTGATGATAACAACGCTTTCACTTGCTGAGGTTTATTATGAAACAGATAGTTTATTAAAAGCAGATTCACTTTTTCAATATGCGTTGAAACTTTCAAAACAAACAGGTAATGGCATATCTACCTGCAATGCATTGATTGGTCTTGCAAAAACGCAATTAAAACAAGGCTTGCCAAAACAGGCTCTTCCAAATGCGCTTAATGGTTTGCAGCGCGCCGATTCAATGGGACAGGTAGAAGCTATACGTGATGCAAATGAAGTGCTTTCTGATATTTACGCAGCGATGAACGATAACGGCAATGCGCTTAAATATTATAAAGCATATAAATTTTATTCTGACAGTATGAATAATATTACCAGTCAACGTGCTGTAGCTATTGAGAGAGATAAATATGCTTTTTCAAAAAAAGAAAACGAATATGCGCGTAAAGCTTTGCAGCAACGATGGATAATAATTTCTGCCTTTGCAGCATTGCTTTTATTGGCCATAATCTTATGGCTTATTAACCGCAACAGGCAGCACCTTAATCACGTTAACAAAGAACTGCATAAAAAAAATGAAGTAATAGAAACGCAAAAGATTAAAGCGGAAGAAACACTTGCACAGTTACAATCTACACAACAGCAATTAATACAAAGTGAAAAAATGGCTTCGCTTGGCGAACTCACTGCAGGCATTGCACATGAAATTCAAAACCCGTTAAACTTTGTAAATAATTTTTCTGATGTTAACCAGGAATTACTGGCAGAATTAAAAGATGAAATCAAAAAAGGAAATACAGATGAAGCAAATGCGATTGCAAATGATATTATAGAAAACGAAGAAAAAATAAATCATCATGGCAAACGTGCAGACGCAATTGTAAAAAACATGCTGCAACATTCACGTGCTACAAAAGGTGTAAAAGAACCAACGGATATTAATGCTTTATGTGATGAATATTTACGATTGGCTTATCATGGCATGCGTGCGAAAGACAAATCGTTCAATGCAGATTTTAAAACTGATTTTGATGAAAGCATTGGAAAAATAAATACCGTTTCGCAGGATATTGGAAGAGTA
>DASZUY010000072.1:0-12198 GCA_035547495.1 Parafilimonas sp.
ATTGACTTGAGAATAGTTTGTATATTCTCAATCTCGTTATAAGTAGGTATGATCACTAATTTTTCCAAGCAATGTAGCTTTCCTGAAAGATTCCGAAAATACAATATTCCAATACAATCATTTAAAATAAAAAGCCAAAAAATTATTTATGAACTTATTTTTTTAAGAATGGTACGATTTAATATTTCTGTCAACTTTTGTTTTGTATTCATGGTGAAATCACCCTTCATTATCCAATCGTAATATTGCGGCTCTGTTTTTAAAACTTCTGCAACTGCTTTGCCCTTGTGTTTACCAAAATTGAAAACCTCAATTCCGTCAACCATAACCATTCTCCTGGCAAAGTCAACACAATCTTCGTCGCCAATACAATTCAAAATGCTTTCAATTGTTACACCAATTTCCGGATAGCGTTCAACTTGCGCATGTAAAATTTCTAAAGTTGCAGCAGCATCAGCCTCTGCACTATGTGCGTTGATAAGTTCTTTGTTACAATAAAATCTATACGCAGCGCCAAGTGTTCTTTGCTCCATGAAATGAAATATCTTTTGTACATCAACAAGCTTTCTGCCTTCCATAGAAAAATCAAGGCCAGCTCTTAAAAACTCTTCTACGAGAACAGGAACGTCAAAACGATTGCTGTTGTAACCACCCAAATCACAATTATCTAAAAACTGTTTTATTTCATTTGCTACCTGTTTGAAAGTTGGCGCATCTTTTACCATTTCATTGGTTATGCCATGCACATCACTCGAAGATTTAGGAATGGGTATTTGAGGATTGATGAACTTTCTTTTGTTTACCGTAGTGCCATTAGGCATAAGCTTAACAATAGCTATTTCTATAATTTTATCTGTTGCCACATTTATACCTGTGGTCTCAAGATCTATTATGGCAAGGGGGCGCGAAACGGTAAAACTCATGAAAATTAATTGCTTGCACGAAAGTAATGCAGATTTTTAATTTAGGCAGGGAATACAGGCATACTTTTATAGAAGCATTTACGTTATTATGCTTAATGTTTGATTTTTAATAAACTGTTTATGCGTAAAATATTTTTACTTTTTATTGCAGTGCTAACCTGTGCGATGCTCTTTGCATCATGCATTGAAAGCCGCAGTTCTGCGTGCCCATCGCACGATCCAAATTATTTCAGAAAAAGATAATTATTTGGCTAACGCCCTGCCGATAACAATTCGCTGCACTTCACTGGTTCCTTCGTATATCTGGGTGATCTTTGCGTCGCGCATCATTCGCTCTACATGGTATTCTTTTACGTAGCCGTAACCACCGTGAATTTGCACCGCTTCTGTTGTAACCCACATCGCTGTTTCTGAAGCATACACTTTTGCCATTGCAGAGCTAATGGTATAATCTTTACTATTGTCTTTATCTAAGGCTGCTCTATAAATTAGCAGTCTCGCAGCTTCAATGCGGGTTGCCATGTCAGCAAGTTTAAATTGTATTGCCTGGTGATTAATGATTTCTTTACCAAAGGCTCTGCGTTGTTTTGCATAGTCAAGAGAACGTTCATACGCACCAGAGGCAATGCCAAGCGCTTGCGCGGCGATACCAATTCTTCCTCCATTAAGTACCTGCATAGCAAACTTAAATCCGAAACCATCTTTGCCAATTCTGTTTTGCTTTGGCACTTTTACATCTGTAAATTGAATAGAATGAGTATCGCTGCCACGTATACCCATTTTATTTTCCTTTTCGCCAACTGTAACACCGGGCCATTCTTTTTCAATAATCAAAGCATTTATTCCTCTCGCTCCTTTTGAACGATCTGTTTGCGCCATTACCAAATATACACTTGCACTGGAGCCATTTGTTATCCAGTTTTTTGTTCCATTCACCAAATAATAATCACCCATATCTTCGGCAGTAGTATGCTGAGATGTAGCATCACTGCCTGCTTCAGGTTCGCTTAATAAAAAAGCACCAATATATAGATCATTGTTTTTGCTACCCTGCGCTAATGGAACGAGATATTTTTGTTTTTGATCCTCAGTTCCAAAAGCCTCCAAACCCCAACATACCAGGCTATTATTAACACTCATGCAAACAGCAACACTCGCATCAACCTTTGCAATTTCTTCCATAGCTAGTACATAACTTATAGTATCCATATCTGCGCCTCCGTATTTCACGCTTACCATCATGCCTAAAAAACCGAGCTCTGCTAATTTTAAAACTTGCTCTTTTGGAAATTTCATTTTCTCATCTCGTTCAATTACACCGGGAAGACATTCGGTGTTAGCAAAGTTTCGTGCAGCTTGCTGAATCATTAATTGCTCTTCGCTTAAAGAAAAATCCATGTGGGGAAAAATTTTGGTTTGCAAAAATACACTAACAGTTGTAAGTTATTTCAGAAGTTGCTTAATGTTTATAATTATATTGCTTATAAAGAAGGATGTGAGAGGCCTATAAAAATTATTGGGACTTAAAAAAGTCTTTTAATTCAGTACTTAATTATCGTCTACATTTTATTTTGTGTTTCAATATCCTATAAGAAATTTATGCATCCAATGCCTTGTTTAAAAAACCAAACCCCTGCTTCTTGCCGGATCTTTTTATATTTCCTTCTTTTTCTTGTAATAGTAATAATCCCTGCGCAAAAAACAGCTGCACAATCGAAAAAACCTAACATCATCTTTATTTTGGGAGATGATATTGGTTATAATACTCCAACAGTTAATGGCGGAAGGTCTTATTCTACTCCAAACCTTGATTCAATGGCGCAGGGAGGAATGAATTTTACTGAATGCCATGCTTCTCCCTTATGTTCTCCATCACGCGTTATGCTTTTAACTGGCAAATATAATTTTCGAAACTATACCGAATGGGGTAACATGGATACCAGCCAGCGAACAATTGCAAATATGCTAAAAGATGCAGGCTATAAAACGGCTTGTTACGGCAAATGGCAATTAGATGGCGGAGATGCATCTCTTCACAAGTTTGGATTTGATGATTATTGTGTTTGGCTTCCTTTTATAATGCCAGACCAGGCACGATATAAAAATCCGGTTCTTTATACAAACAATGCCTATCTGCCAGATTCGTTAACTCAGAATAAATATGGAGAAGACATTGTAGTAGATTCTTTAGAAAATTTTATTGAACAAAATAAAGACACTTCATTTTTTATATATTATCCCATGTTGCTTGCGCACCCGCCATTTCAGCCCACCCCGGATGATTCTGACTTTTCAACCTGGTCATTCCCTAACAGAACGGACACAGGTTATTATCCTTCTATGATAAAATATATGGATAAAAAAATAGGCGAAATAATTCGCAAGGTGAAAAACCTGGGTATAGGAGATAACACATTAATTATTTATACAGGTGATAATGGAACTCCAACCGGCATTTCAGAATTAATAGAAGGCGACAGTACAATTAGAGGTGGAAAGGGAACTACTACAGAATTTGGAACACATGTGCCGTTAATATTTTATTGGCCCAATACTATAACAGCAGGCACAATAAATAATGATTTAATTGGCTTCACCGATTTTATGCCCACGTTTGCGGATATAGCTGGCACACAAACGCCGGCAATCTATGAACCGCTTGATGGTGTAAGTTTTGCGCCTCAGTTAAAAGGTGAAACAGGAAATCCGCGTAGCTCATTGTTTTATCATTATGATGACCATCCGGGTTCGAGTAAACTGATAAGATGGGCACAAACAAGTACTTATAAATTATATGATACTTCTGCAACAGATACAATCCGCAGATTTTACAATATTCAAAAAGATATACACGAAAAAACACCTATTCCAGATAGTCTTTTATCGCCGCAAGAAGTTTTAATTAAACAACAACTACTTAATGTAATAAATAGTTATGTAGCCCAGGGAACGCCCATTTTTTCAAACATAGCTTTTAGTGCACTAACGGATTCTTCTATTATTTTAAAAGACTCTATATTAATTGATGGTGGTTCAACAATCACAAAAAGCGGTTTTGTCTGGGGTGCAAATGCTAACCCTGCTATGTCTTCTTCAAAGCACGTTGCAAACAATATACAAATTGGTACGTTTGCAGATACCATAAAGGGCTTAACTCCTAACAAAACTTATTACATAAGGGCTTATGCTGTTAACAATACAGGTATTAATTATAGCAGCCAAATTAAAATAAAAACATTGCTGCCAGCACCATTGGCTACCCAAGGTTCTTCTGTTGACAGCAGTCATTTTTTTGCAAATTGGCATCCTGTTACCGGGGCAGGCTTTTATAAGTTGTCTGTAAGTTTATATCCAACATTTTCTGCTATAAAATCATTGAACCTGACAGAAGATTTTAATAATGGTACTACAGCGCCAGACGGATGGATGTTTAAAGGGAATATCAGGACGGATAGTTCTGATTTTTTAAAAGCATACCCCTCGATTGTTTTTAATGCTTCCAAATCACAAATCACTACCAAAGTTTTAGATGGACGTGCTACGCAGCTTAAATTTTGGCTAAAAGGTTTAAATACAAAATATGCAAGCTCACTTTTAGTTGAAGGGTTTAATGGAAGTGAATGGATACCTTTAAAAACGTATAATAATTTATCAAAAACAGGATCGGTAAAAACGATAAATTTTTCATCCAATCCTCCTTTGCCGGATAGCATTATTCAATTTAGGTTTACTTATACCAAAGCTGGTGGAACATTGGCCCTTGATGATATTTCCATTAATTATTCAGTTTCTTCTCCTTCATTTATTCCGGGCTATAATAACCTTTTGGTCAAAGACACGTCGCAAATAGTAACCGGCTTAAAGCCTAAGACCGTTTATTATTATCGGGTTCGTGCAGGCAATGGGTCAGTTATTTCCGAAAATTCGAATGTTATCACTGCCAGCACTTGTATCAAACCAGTAATATCAAATCTTAATATTACAAATGCAACCTGTTACGGAAATAATAATGGAGCTGCAGATGTAATAGTTGAAATGCAGAGTGATACACTATCCTATAATTGGGTAGGTCCTAATAATTTTGCATCAACGAACCAGAACATCGATAGCTTGATTGCAGGCAATTATACAATTACAATAACAGGTAGTAGTGGTTGTTCAATTGACAGTACTATTTCAATAACCCAGCCTACGCAATTAGATGCCTCAATTAATGCAGATACGATTAGCTGTGCAGGTAGTACAACAACGCTAACGGTAAATGCAACAGGTGGTACAGGCAATTATCATTACACATTATCAGATGGAACAAATACAACAGGTCCGCAGGACGATAATCATTTTACCGTATCAGCAGGCAATTATACAGTGCTTGTTGAAGATGATAATCATTGTTCGTTCACCACATCATCAATACAAATTACAGAACCGGCTTCAATCAATGCAACAGCAAACGCCGATTCAATCACATGCGCAGGAGCAACAACAACGCTAACGGTAAATGCAACAGGAGGTACAGGCAATTATCATTACACATTATCTGATGGAACAAATACAACAGGTCCGCAGGACGATAATCATTTTACCGTATCAGCAGGCAATTATACAGTGGTTGTTGAAGATGATAATCATTGTTCGTTCACCACATCATCAATACAAATTACAGAACCAATTGCAATCAATGCAACAGCAAACGCCGATTCAATCACATGCGCAGGAGCAACAACAACGCTAACGGTAAATGCAACAGGAGGTTCAGGCAATTATCATTACACATTATCGGATGGAACAAATACAACAGGTCCGCAGGATGATAATCATTTTACAGTAACAGCAGGCAATTATATTATAACAGTAACAGACGATAACGGTTGTACAACCAATGCACCTGTTTTGATTGCTGACGGTACAGAACCTTGTAATGGAATAACATCAGCAAATATTAAAAGCAGTGCGCAAAAAAATCCAAAATCATCTCCGGTAAAAAATAATTTAAGCATCAATGTATTTCCTAACCCTACTGTGAATGGCTTTACAGTAAGTGTAAAAACCTCTAACAGCGAAAAGATTAAAATGTATGTTACAGATGTGTATGGAAGAGTCGTTTATCAATTGCTTAATGTAAATCAGCAGAATTATTATTTTGGAAAACACTTTGGTCCGGGTGTATATTTTATAAACGTTATTCAGGGAACAAGTTTTAAAACACTTAAGCTCATAAAAGAAAAGTAGTTATTTATAACTTCAACATTCAAAGCCACCGATACAGTCTTGTTTATGATATACAGTTAAAAGCTTTTTGTTTATATCGTAAAGTTTATTATCTTTTTGCTCATTATACATTCGTACCAATTAGTTTTTGAAAGAAACTCCTAAGTCTTTACGTTATGAAAAATGCTGAAAAACCCAGACTGCTTTTTTATTTTATAATGTGTTTGTTTTTTGTAACTACACAAAATTTAGAATCGAATGCACAATCAAAAAAACCTAATATCATTTTTATATTAAGTGATGATATTGGCTATAAAGTTCTATCCGTTAATGGCGGTCAATCTTATAATACACCTAATCTCGATTCGATGGCTCAACAAGGTATCAATTTTACTGAATGCCATGCTACCCCGCTTTGTTCACCGTCGCGCGTAATGCTGCTTACCGGTAAATATAATTTTAGAAATTATACTGCATGGGGCATAATGGATACGGGTGAAAAAACAATAGCCAATATGTTGAAGGATGCAGGTTATGCAACGGGTTGCTTTGGTAAATGGCAATTAGATGGCGGAGATGCTTCTATAACAAAATTTGGTTTTGATAGTTATTGTATATGGAATCCGTTTGAAACCGCTGATTATTATGGGTACAGGTATAAAAATCCTATTTTATATACACATAAATCTTTTATCTCAGATTCTCTAACGCAAAACAAATATGGAGAAGATATTGTTGTTGATTCATTATTGAATTTTATACAAAATAACAGGTCTAAACCATTTTTCATTTATTATCCAATGTTGCTGGCACATCCTCCTTTTCAACCCACACCAGATGATACGGCTTTTGCTTCATGGAACTTTCCTAAAAAAAGTGATACTTCTTTTTATTCATCAATGATAGGATACATGGATAAAAAGATTGGTGATATAATTAATAAATTAAAGCAGTTAGGATTAAGCAAGAATACTATAATTATTTTTACTGGCGATAATGGAACACCCGCAGAAATAACAGAACAAACAATCGATGGTGATGACATTGGTGGAAAAGACTCAACAACTGAGGCCGGAACGCATGTACCATTGATTATTGATTGGCCAAAAATTATTAAGCCTGGTTCAGTAAATAACGATTTGATTGGTTTTACAGACTTCTTACCAACTCTTGCACATGCCGCTGGCATTCCGGTGCCGGGGAATTATGGAACGCTTGATGGAGTAGATTTTTATCCCCGGTTAAAAGGAAACCCAGGTACACCAAGGGATTGGTTGTTTTATGATTTTGATCCACACCCCGGAATAGATTCACTTAAAAGATGGGCACAAACTAAGGAATATAAATTATACGATACATCGTTGTTCAATTCGAATCGTCCGTTTTATAACATTATAACTGACCCTAACGAGCTTGATTCTATTCCTCATAACATGTTAACCTCTGATGAAATTTCAATTAAACAAAAACTTCTGCAGGTAATAAATAGTTATATAAAACAAGGAACACCGATTTTAAGTAAAGCTGATATAGTAAATATTTCCGATTCTTCGGTAACGCTTGAAGATTCTATTTTGATCAATGGCGGATCAACAATAAAAAGTAATGGAATTGTATGGTCTCAAAATCCGGGTCCCACTTATCCGTCTTCTGCGCATGCTTGTGATACAACATTTATTGGTCCATTTCAATCAACAGGTAAAGGCTTAAAAGTTAATACACTGTATTATGTAAAAGCATTTGCAAAAAATATTGCCGGTATCTCATATAGTAATGAGATAAGGTTCAGAACCTTGCTTCACTCACCTTTAGCATTAGCTGCAACTTCTGTAAACAACACCGGTTTTATTGCGCATTGGCATTCGATAAGCGTTGCAACCACGTATAAATTATATGTTAGTACTAAGCCAAACTTTGTAAATATTAAGCCAGGACTAATAAATCAGCAATTTAATCATGGAATTATATTACCAGCTGGTTGGGCACTAACAGGAAGTATTGGTGAAAATGATACTATTCATAATGCAGAAAGTCCAACTATTCAATTTAAAACCCCCGGATCGCAATTAATAACAAAACAATTGGGCGGGCCAGCAACAGAATTAAAATTTTGGATTAAAGGATTAAGTACTGATACATTAAGCTATTTTTTAGTAGAGGGATTTAACGGTAAAAACTGGGTGCCAATTAAAATTGTACAACCTATATCAAGAGATGGTATAACAAGAACCTTTGATTCATCATCCGGCATTCCGATGCCGCCAAATATTATTCAATTTCGATTTACCTATTATAAATCTAAAGGCACATTGGCGTTTGATAATCTATATATAAAATACAATACAATTACGAATGCTTTTGTAAACGGATATAGTGGCTTAACTGTAAATGATACATCCTACTTAGTAACAGGATTGAAAGCGGGCACTACTTATTATTACAGAGTGAAAGCCTTTAATTCTTACAACAATTCCGATAATTCAAATACTATTGCTGCTACAACGTGTGCATCTCCAGGTTGTAATCAAAATGCAATTGGAAATAACGTTTCAACTAATACAGATTATATCAAAGTTTATCCAAATCCATCTTCAAATGATTTTACCTTAACTTTTTCAAACAATAGCAATCAGCAAATTCAGATAATTGTAACAGATGCTGATGGTAAAACCGTGTATAAGGTCAAGGGGTTTGGTAATAGAAAATTTGTTTTTGGAAAATCGTTCATACCGGGATTATACATCTTGCAAATTCGAAACGGAAATAACAGCCAATCGATTAAACTGATTAAAACAAACTGATAGCAACTAAACTGAAAGACAAATTTTTCATATAATAAACCTAATTTATGGATCGCCTTAACAGCCTTAAAAAGATTATGCTGTATGCATGTGTTTTATTATGTGCATTGTTGATGTTTCGCAATGCACAAGCACAATCTCAAAAACCTAATATCATTTTTATTTTGGGTGATGACATTGGTCTTAAAACATTTTCGTTTAATGGCGGCCAATCTTATAATACACCTAATCTTGATTCAATGGTAAAACGAGGCATGAACTTTACCGGCTGCCATGCTTCACCTCTGTGTTCTCCTTCGCGCATGCTGTTGCTTACAGGAAAATATAATTTTCGGAATTACTTTAAATGGGGTGTGATGGATACCAATCAAAAAAGCATTGCAAATGTTTTAAAAGATGCAGGTTATACAACCGCATGTTTTGGAAAATGGCAGCTTGATGGCGGTGATGTATCACTACACAAATTTGGTTTTGATAGTTATAATGTATGGATGCCGTTTGCCGGCTTTGAACCAGCCCGTTATAAATTTCCTGTACTGTATACAAACGGCGAAACCATTGCTGATTCTATTATTGGCAACCAATATTCTGAAGATATAATGACTGATTCTGTGATAAATTTCATGAAGAGAAATAAATCAGTTCCGTTTTTTATTTACTATTCAATGCTGCTCGTTCATCCACCTTATCAACCAACACCAGATGATAGTGCTTATGCGTCATGGACAAGCCGTAGCTTAAGCGATACATCTTTTTACAAATCAGATATAGAGTATATGGATAAAAAGATTGGTGAAATAGTTAATAAGGTTAAGCAATTAGGTATTGCAAATAATACAGTTATTATTTACACGGGTGATAATGGAACACCGAAAGATGTTTTTCAACAAATCGACGACAGTACAGAAGAAGGAGGTAAGGGTTTATCTGTTGAAAAAGGCTTGCAAGTGCCTTTAATTATTGACTGGCCTAAAGAAATTAAAGCCGGCTCGGTTAACCATGATTTAATCAGCTTTGTAGATTTCTTTCCAACCCTTGCGCATATGGCAAATACTTCATTGCCTACTGATGATGGAACACTGGATGGTGTTGACTTCTACCCGAGATTAAAAGGTAACCCGGGAACACCACGACAATGGTTATTTTATGATTATGATCCCTATCCAGGTGCTGATACCAGTATTAGGTGGGCCGAAACGAAGGAGTATAAATTATATGATACTTCACTTTATAATTCTAACCGGGCTTTTTATAATATCAAAAAAGATCCGAATGAAGTTGATTCAATTTCACATAATTCCTTAACGCCCGATGAACTTTCCATTAAACAAGAATTATTGCGGGTAATAAATAGCTATGTTAAGCAAGGCATCCCGCTTTTAAGTAAGGCTGATCTTGTAAGCCTTACCGATTCTTCAGTTATTGCAGAAGATTCCATCAGAACTTATGGAGAATCTACTTTAAAAAATAATGGAATGGCATGGAGCGAAAATCCTAATCCTGTTTATCCAACATCTTCGCACATATCTTATAATACAGGATTAGGGTTATTTCAGGCAAATATTAAAGGCTTAAAAGCAAATTCAGTTTATTATATAAGAGCCTACGCAAAAAATTTTGCCGGAGTTGCTTATAGTAACGAAATAAAATTTAGAACACTGCTTCACGCACCTGTGGCATTAACTGCAACATCTGTAAATAACAGTATGTTTATTGCAAACTGGCATTCAGTAAATGCGGCTTCAAAATATAAGCTATATGTTAGCACAAGACCAAATTTTGTTAATATAAAACCGAAGACAGTAGATGAACGCTTTAATAACGGAGTAATACCTCCGAACGGATGGATTTTTGCAGGAAATATTGTTGTAAATAATACGGCGCACAACCAAGGTGGCCCGGCGCTTCAATTTAATGTAGGAAATCCACAAGTAATAACTAAGCAACTTGCAGGACCTGCAACGCAATTGAAGTTTTGGATAAAAGGGTTAAACACTGATAGTATCGGTCATTTTTTAGTTGAAGGTTTTAATGGATTAAAATGGCTAACGATTAAAAGTATTCAACCTATATCGAAAGATGGTCTGACAAAAACATTTGATTCATCCTCAAATACTCCGTTGCCGCCAAATATCATTCAATTTAGATTTACATATTATAAAGGCAAAGGAACCGGCTCAGTAGCTTTTGATAACGTTTATATCAAATACAACATAATTACCAATTCCTTTGTAAATGGATATGATGGTTTAGCTGTAAATGATACTTCAGCTATAGTAACAGAATTAAAAGCAGGCACAACTTATTATTATCGTGTGAAGGCAATTAGTTCAAATAATACATCAGGTAATTCAAATACAATTTCTGCTACAACATGTGCATCCGCTGATTGTAATCAAAATGCAATTGCAAATGACATGATGAATAACATCAATGTATTTCCAAATCCTTCATCAAAAGACTTTACACTGGTTGTTTCAAAAACTAATTCACAAGTTGAAATTGATGTAACAGATGTGAATGGTAAAACTGTTTATCAAACAAAAGCATTCAATCATAACAATTTTGTTTTTGGAAAGAACTTTGCGCCGGGAATTTATTTTGTGCGTGTAACACAAGATGGAAATGCAAAATCATTTAAGCTTGTTAAGCAATAATTTTTTGCGATGTGAAATTTATTTTCCATACACTGCAAGCATGCTTTTCAAATCATCCAGTGTATTTATTTCTGATGCAGGTTTATCTTTTCTCCATCGCTTAATTCTTGGAAAGCGAAGCGCCACGCCACTTTTATGACGGTTGCTTGCAGCTATTCCTTCGAAAGCAATTTCAAAAACAAGCTCTGGTTTTACGGTGCGCACGGGTCCAAATTTTTCCAACGAATTTCTTTTCACAAAATAATCTACCTGCGCAAATTCTTTATCAGTCAAACCTGAATAAGCTTTGGTGAATGGAACAAGTTTATCGCCGTCTTTTACTGCAAACGTGTAATCAGTATATAACGTGCTTCTTCTGCCGCTGCCTTTTTGCGCATATATCAGTACCGCATCAATGGTGAGCGGATCAATTTTCCATTTCCACCAGTCACCCACTTTTCTTCCAACTTGATAAATTGATGCTTTGCGTTTCAGCATAATGCCTTCCGCATTTATATCTCTGCTGGTTGCGCGTGTTGCAGCAAGTTCATCCCAGTTATTAAAATGAATGATAGGTGATAAACGCAACGCATGTTCATTTGCATCAGCAACAATTTTTTCTAAAAT
>DASZUY010000073.1:0-6696 GCA_035547495.1 Parafilimonas sp.
TTCCAAATAAAATTTATAATTATCATGAATTGGATAACCAACTGAACGCGCAGGAATATTTGTTGGTGCGGGATGTGGCTGACCAAATCCGAAACCCAGTGCAGAATAAAAAGCGAATGCATCCATTTGAAAGAATGCACCATTATGATGAAAGTCATCGCCAATAAACCAATTGGTAACAGGTGCCTGCGGACTAACCGCTTTTAATGCAGGATGATTGCTTGCCGCAGCCATCGTTGAATAAAAACCGGGATAAGAAATTCCATGCACACCTACTTTACCATTGTTGTGCGGAATATTTTTTATCATCCAATCTATTGCATCGTATGTGTCGCTTGCTTCATCAATTTCTTTTCCTTTTTTGTTTGGGTTGAACGGGCGCACGTTTACAAATTCATCTTCGCTCATCCAACGCCCACGCACATCCTGCCAAACCATAATATAATTTTCTTTGAAGTATTGTTTGATGTAAGAATTCCAAACAGGAGAGAAATTATTTTCACCGTACGGCGCACAGGAATATGGTGTTCTTGTCATTAAGATCGGATGTGCTTCAGTTGTATCTTTTGGTATGTAAACAGAAGTAAATAATTTCTTACCATCGCGCATGGGAATGTAAACTTCTTTTTTTATGTAGTTGTTTACGATCCATGTACTGTCTGCGTTTTGTGCAGATAGTTTAAAAAAAATAAACAGGCAAAAGCAGGTTAATATTTTTCTCATGAACAAAGATTAATACTTCAAATGTAAAATCTACATAAAAAAAATCCCCCGAAAACCGGGGGAAAATTTATTCAACTTTTGTAATTTTTAAAACATTTGTTGGCAGATGTAAATCCACCGGTGTACTGCCGGTATTTATCACCACGTGTCCAGGCTTAATAAAACCACGTTCTTTTAAAATATTTATCTGATCGAAAATAATATCATCCAAACTAATTTCTTCATCATAATAAAAAGCTCTAACGCCCCAGCTAAGGCTAAGCTGGTTAACCAAGGCATGTGATTTTGTAAAAATATACAACGGAGCTTCTGGTCTGTAGCTGCTCAACATAAAGGCAGTATAGCCACTTTGCGTCATTCCGATCAGTGCATCTGCATTTACATCCTTTGCAATTTTACAAGCGTTGTAGCAAATGGCATCACTTAAAAATGATGGTGAATGTGCAAGTGGTTTTAAATCTTCTTCGCGATTATACCGATATTCGGTTTTTTCAACTTCAAGAATTATGCGGCGCATTGTTTCTACAACAAGTGGAGGGTGTTTACCGGTTGCTGTTTCTGCGCTCAGCATTACGGCATCGGCGCCTTCGAGCACAGCATTCGCAACATCTGTGATTTCACTTCTGTTTGGTTTTACATGATCGATCATGCTTTCCATCATTTGCGTTGCAACAATTACTGGTCGTGCGCGGTGAATGCATTTGCGAATAATATCGCGTTGTGCCATTGGAACTTTTTCAACAGGCAATTCAACACCTAAATCTCCGCGTGCAACCATTACTGCATCAGATTCAAGAACGATGTTGCGCAAATCTTTTAATGCAGAGGGCATTTCAATTTTAGCAATTACTTTACTTGAACAATTCTTTTCAGCAAGCCGCTGTTTCAAATCAATTATATCTTCTGCTTTTCTTACAAAAGAAAGCGCGATCCAATCAACCTTTTGACCGATGATAAATTCCAGGTCAATCAGATCTTTTTCTGTGAGCGCAGGTAAAGAAATTTCTGTATCAGGAAGGTTTACACCTTTCTTTGGCAATAAAATACCACCGTAAGTAACAACTACTTTTACATCTCCTTCGGCAGTAATTTCAATAGCAACTACCTCAATTTTTCCGTCATCAATTAAAATCTTATCTCCCACTTTTACATCTTCATGCAGGTTGGGATAAGACACATAAATTTTTTCTTTGGTGCCGAGTACTTTTTCTTTTGAAGTGAATGTGAGAATATCTCCGTTACCAATTTCAAGCAAACCGTTTTGAAGATCCCCAACTCTAAGTTTAGGGCCCTGCAAATCTGCAAGGATGGAAACATTATAAGGTTCTTCATCATTCATGCGGTTTATCATTTGAATGATCTTCGCCTTATCTTCATGTGTGCCGTGAGAAAAATTTAACCTGAAAACATTTACGCCAGCCTTTACAAGCTCCAGCAATTTTTCATATGTGTCGCAGGCTGGTCCAACTGTTGCTACAATTTTTGTACGATGAAAGGTGTGCTCAATGCCCGCCTGCTTATCCATTTCTTTATGCAAATACTTCGATATGCCTTCTGACATTTAAATTTTTTTTTATTGTGAATCAGCTTGCTAATATCTTAACAATATTAAGCCAATCATCGCCAATTTTTTGTTTTTCCCGAATGGCAATTTCAAGCGGTGTATAATGCATGTTGTTATGCAAAATTCCTACCATAACATTATGTCTTCCCTCTATTAAACATTGTACTGCATGATAACCCATGCGGCTTGCAATAAAACGATCGATGCAAGTTGGCGGTCCGCCTCTTTGTATATGGCCAAGAATTGTTACCCTTGTTTCGAAGCCTTTTGTTTTTTCTTCCACCAGTCTCGCCACCTCAACTGCACCTTTTGCAGGCGAGTTTGGATCTGGCTGATAGCCTTCTGCCACTACAACAAGGTTTACGAGCTTTTTTCTTTTTTCAGATTCGGTGAGGGAAGCAATCATTTCATCGAGCGTTGTATTTACTTCAGGCATTAAAATATTTTCTGCGCCTGTTGCAACGCCGCTGTGCAAAGCAATATAACCAGCATGGCGACCCATCACTTCAACAATAAACAAACGATCATGCGAATCGGCAGTATCGCGAATTTTATCAATAGCATCTACTGCAGTGTTTACGGCAGTGTCAAAGCCAATCGTAAAATCAGTTCCATACAAATCTTTATCAATTGTTCCGGGAATTCCTGTACACGGAATGCCAAACTCTTTACTTAATTTATATGCGCCTGTAAAGCTGCCATCACCGCCAATTACAACCAACCCATCAATACCTCTTTTCTTCAAATTATCATGCGCTCTTTTTCTTCCTTCCTCACTATAAAAATCTTTACTGCGCGCAGTTTTTAAAATAGTTCCGCCACGTTGTATAATGTTGGCTACAGAGCGGGAATTCATCGAGTAAATATCATCTTCAATCATTCCATTGTATCCTCGCATTACGCCAAATACTTCTAATCCACGGTAAATTGCAGTTCTTACAACGGCGCGTATGGCGGCATTCATTCCCGGCGAATCTCCACCCGAAGTAAGTACGCCGATTTTTGTAATTTTTTCAGACATTAGTGCAATAGCGGTTAATCCTAAATTGTTTTTTATATAACAATGCAGTGTTCGATTCTTGCTTCGCGCCAAAAGTAAGGAGTTTTTTTCACCAATAATTTTGATAAATAAAGTAAGCTGCTAAAAATTGTTTAGATAGTCTTGATAAAAAGTACGAAAAGATTATAATTATTTTTTACTTTCCGCCGATGGCATGTAGTAGCATCTTGAGTTTAAATTAATGATAACCTACATTCGCTTAGATGCCGCTGAAAGATTATTATAAGATTCTCAATGTAAAACCGGATGCCACATCTTTAGCAATAAAACAATCGTATAGAAGGTTAGCCATGAAATATCACCCTGATAAAAATCCAAACGATGTTTTATCAGCAGCAGTATTTAGCGAAATAGCAGAAGCTTACAATGTTTTATCAAATTCGTCAGCGAGAAAAGATTATAATATTCAGCGATATCATACAGCACCGCAGGAATATGTAAAACCAACCGAATCAATTGAAGCGTTATTAATAAAAGCAGAACGTTTAAAAAATCAGTTGTTGCATGTTGATCCTTTTCGCTTTAACAAAGATGCGTTGCTGTATTCACTAAAACAATTATTGCCTGCTGATGTTTCCGATTTACTAAAGACAGATGCAACAGAACAGAAAATGTTTTTAGAAGCAATTGCTTCATGCAGTAAAATGCTTACATCATCACAATTAAAAAATTTCTCCAAAACATTACAACCTTTATATGAAAAACACAAATGGCTGCGGGAAGAATTACAAACATTATCAAATGAACAAATAAAAAAAGAACAGTGGGAAAAGTATAAAATTGTAATTGCGGTTGTTATTACAATATTATTATGCATTGTAATTTTCTTCGCTACAAAACATTAAATGTATTGCACGCTTATCATATCACGCTACCCAAAATATCTTGGTTGTTTTGGTTTTTTTTCGATGATGATTTTTCGACTGCCGTTGTTATTTAATAAAAAAATAATTTTCTGGAAGCTGATGGGAACCGGGCGCAACGGAACATTCGACATAAAACCCGATTTCAATCAATGGGCTTTGCTTTTTACAACCAGCGATGCTTTAGATCATACTCCAGCGTTTATAAAATTTTATTTTAAATTTTTCAAGTGTGATGTAAAACAATTTCTGTTGCAACCTTTAGAAGGTCACGGTTTGTGGGATAAGAAAAAAGTTTTTGGTGAATTATCAAAACAAAATAATTATGATGGCATAATTGCTGTTTTAACAAGAGCAACAATTCGCGTAAATCGTTTAAAAAATTTCTGGAAAAATGTTAATGGTGTTGCAAGCAAAATGACATCAGCACAAGGCTTTATTCTGTCTTATGGCATTGGAGAAATACCGTGGATAAAACAAGCAACTTTCAGCGTTTGGCAAAATAAAGAAAGTATGAAAGCATTTGCATATTCAATGCAGCAACATGCTGAAGTTATAAAAAAAACGCGCAAAGAAAATTGGTATAAAGAAGAATTATTTGTGCGGTTTAAAATTATTTCCGTGAAGGGCTTCGATAAAAATACTGAAACAAAAATGCTTAACTTGCAGCGTTCTTATGAAGAAGCATAATACAAACGATCAATTGCTTGCGATCTTTCTGAATCTCATCTAAGCGTTCTTCTCATTTAGCTATTCACTCAAGCTTTATTTTTTTAATCAAATTAAATTTTATGTCTTCAAACGATAAAGAATTATATGTAGAATCAGAAATTGGAACGCTGAGAAAAATAATTATTCATAGTCCGGATGGTGGAATTGGCAAAATAATTCCGAGCACTTTTTCAGATAATTTATATGATGACATTGTGCATTTAAAAAGCATGCAGAAAGAATATAATCATTATGTGCAATTGCTTTTATATTTTCTTGATCCTGAAAAAATAAAATATATCAGGCAATGTCAATCATCCAGCGAAAAAAAAGCAAACTGTTTTATTCCCGGCAAAAAAGAATATTTTAATTCTGATAAAGTTTTGGAAGTTCAGCATTTGCTTGAACAAATTGTAAGCGATGAAAGCGTAAAATTACGATTGATCTCTGCCGTTTGTTCTTACGAAGAATCAAGCAATAAAATACAGCAACAACTCGAAGCAATAACAGATGCGGCGCTGCTTGCAAAAATTTTAATCAGCGGCATCTTACCAAAATCCGCAAGCAATCTTGCAGAAGATCAGTACATCTTTCCTCCTATTCCGAATTTTATTTTTACACGAGATATTGGCATAATGATCAAAGATCACATTTTGCTGAGTCGCATGGCAACTACTGCACGCAAACGCGAATCGCTGATCACAAAATTTCTTGCATTGTATTTTTTATTTAAAGAAGATGCTTCCAAAGTGATTGAAGTTATTGAAGAAAGTGATTTCTTTTTATACGAAGAACAGGAAAGAAAAGCAAGATTCATCAGCATTGAAGGCGGCGATATTATGATGATACATCCGCAACATTTAATTGTTGGTTGCAGTGAGCGCACTTCATCAAACGCCATCAATGAAATCATACACACAATTTTTTCAAATGATAAATTAGGCATTGAAAAAATTTCAGTAATAAAAATTGCAAAGAACCGGGCGCAGATGCATATTGACACGATCTTCACGCAGGTAAAGCGCAATGTTTGGGTTTTGTATGGACGTTATTCTGAAAATATTCTTGCCACAGAAAATAAAGTAAAGCAATCTTATTTGCGCAGGCTGATACATCAGCAAGACTTAATTGCGATTGAAGAGCCCGAAGTGCTGCAGTTTTATAAACCAGCTAAAGAAAAATACGCCGCCGAGAAAGATTATAGCATAAATAATAAAATTGCCGGTATTGAAGAACTATTAAAAAAGATTAGTATTGAAGATTACAACTGCAAAGCGGAAGATGTAAAAATAATTTATAGTGGTGGAAATGAATTTCCATATGATGATCGCGAGCAATGGACAGACAGTTGCAATGTAGTTGCATTGAAAGAAGGTGTGGTGGTTGGTTACGACAGAAATGATTTTACAGCTAACGCTTTTAAGAAAGAAGGTTTCAATATAATTACAACAGCAGAGCTGTTTAAAAAATTTGATGCCGGGCTAGATCCTCAGCGTCTTGAAAATACATTAATATTATTACCATCGGCAGAACTTTCCAGAGCACGTGGCGGACCGCATTGTATGAGTATGCCTTTGTTGCGTGATAAACTTTCATAAATATTTATGCAAAACACAAACAGAGTTTTAATGATTCGTCCCGCAGCGTTTACATACAATGCAGAAACTGCGGGCAATAATCTTTTCCAGGTAGCCGGTAAAGCGGAAAATGCACAGGAAAAAGCTTTGAAAGAATTTGATGCTTTTGTTGATATGCTGCGGGAAAATGATATTGAT
>DASZUY010000074.1:0-2291 GCA_035547495.1 Parafilimonas sp.
AAATTGATATCACAAATAAATCAGGAGCATATCAATTTAAAAATGTAAAGAGCGGTCGCTATTTAACCAATGTAAGTTTTGTTGGTTATACATCTTCTTATTCACCCGTATTTGAAGTTGCAGCAAGCGGCAATGTGAACGTTGCTGCCGTTTCTATTTCAAAAACAAGCGGCGGGTTAAACGATGTTGTTGTTACCGCAAAAAAACCAATGGTGGAAGTAAAAGCTGATAAAACAATTTTGAATGTAGAAAACAGTATCAATGCTGTTGGCAATGATGCATTGGAATTACTGCGCAAATCACCTGGTGTGTTGGTTGATAAAGATGACAACATTAGTTTATCAGGAAAAAATGGTGTAAAAATTTATATCGATGGAAGACCATCTCCATTAAGCGGAAGTGATTTGTCAACTTATCTTAAATCCATTCAGTCATCACAAATTGAAGCGATTGAAATCATCACCAATCCTTCTGCAAAATATGAAGCAGAAGGCAATGCAGGCATCATCAACATACGTTTAAAAAAGAATAAATCTTTCGGCACAAACGGTTCTGTAAATCTTGGTTACAACATCGGTATTTATCCAAAATATAATGCCGGTTTTTCCATCAACCATCGTGATAAAAATGTAAATATTTATGGCTCGTATAATTTCAACGACAGCCGCAACCAGGGTTTCATGAATATTTACAGGATACAGTTAGATACCATTTTTGATCAGCATTCAAAAATGTTATTCGATAATAACAGTCACAACTTTAAAGCAGGCGTTGATTATTTCATCAACAACAAAAGCACCGTTGGTGCAATGATCACGGGGAATATTTCTGATCCGCATTTTGCAAATCAAAGCAGCACGGTTATAACGTATCAACCAACAAACACCGTTGATAAAATTTTGAAGGCAGATAACAGCAGTACCGGCACAAGAAATAACGTGGATGCAAATTTGAATTATCATTTTGGCGATACTTTAGGTCATGATCTGAACATTGATGCAGATTATGGATATTACGATATCAAGAGCGATCAATATCAGCCAAATTTTTATTATGATCCAACAGGTGTTGATCTGCAAAGCCAGTTTATTTATAACATGATCGCTCCTACTAAAATTGATATCTATTCTTTAAAAATAGATTACGAGCAAAATTTCAAGAAAGGAAAATTAGGTTATGGTGGCAAGTTCTCTTATGTAAAAACCACAAATAATTTTGATCGCTATAATGTTTACACCGACAACAAATTTTTAGACACGTTGCGCAGCAATGATTTTAATTATAAAGAAAATGTGAACGCTGCTTATGTAAATTATAACCGCCAGTTTAAAGCAATAATGATACAGGCAGGTTTGCGTGTTGAGAATACAAATTCAGAAGGTTTATCAAACGGTTATAACTGGAACGGAGATTACATTCCTTATGATTCAACTTTCAAAAGAAATTATACTGATTTCTTTCCGAGCGCTGCAATCACTTTCAATAAAAATCCAAAGAACCAATGGGGTTTAAGTTACAGCCGAAGAATTGACAGACCTGCATACCAGGATCTGAATCCGTTTGAATTTAAATTGGATGAATACACTTATCAAAAAGGCAATACGCAATTAACGCCGCAATACACAAACAGTGTTTCATTAACGAATACGATCGGTTACAAATTAACTACGCGTTTAACATACAGTCATGTGAATGATGTGTTCTCGCAAATAATAGACACAGCAGATAAATCGAAAACATATATCACAAAAAAGAATCTTGCCACACAGGATATTACAAGTTTGAACATTAGCATGCCATGGCAAAAAAAATGGTATGGTGTGTTTGCAAACGTGAATACTTATTACACACATTACAAAGCAGATTTTGGTGTGGGCAGAACGATTAATCTTGATGTGTATGCTGTAAACGTTTATGCGCAGCAAACATTTAAAGTTGCAAAAGCAACAACACTTGAATTGAGCGGATTTTATTCTTCGCCTTCTATATGGCAGGGAACATTTAAAAGCAGTTCTATATGGAGTGTTGATGGCGGTATTCAGCAATCAATGTTTAAAGGAAAGGCGACGGCGAAAGCAACTGTTACAGATATATTTCAAACATTGCGCTGGAGTGGCACAAGCAACTTTGCAGGACAGTACATGCACGTGCATGGCGGTAATGAAAGCAGGCAATTTCGTTTGAGCTTTATTTACCGCTTTGGAAGTTCGCAGGTGAAAACGGCACGCCAGCGTAAAACAGGTGCAGATGAAGAAAATCAGCGCGTGGGAAGCCAGGGAGGCGGTTTAAAT
>DASZUY010000075.1:0-13838 GCA_035547495.1 Parafilimonas sp.
ACACGCGCTTAATGTTACCAGGAATTAAAGTAACCAGGTCAACATAATCAATGATCTCTATTTGAACTATATCCGGCCGCACATCTGCAATGATGGCTGATACTTCATCAACAAGCTTTCGTTGTTTGATCTCAAAAAGATGTATCAGGTAGGAATTGTCTGTGTCGCGGGTGTCGCCTGCGCTTTCCTTATCAGACAATATTCGCCCGGCGGTTAACTTTTTAAAACCTTTTCTAAGCGTGTTCCTGAGCTTTTCTTTAAAACTGATTTTTCCGCCTTGCCGTAAAAATTGTATTTCTCTAAATTCTACATCAGGCCAGCGTTGTTTTAAAATATCAACCTGCTCCCGGTCGTAGTTGGAATAAATATTCACTACCAATACCAGTGTACACAATTTTCGCAAGGCGTCAATGATGCTGTATTGTGCTATTTTTCCACCTGCAGACAACGGGTAAGGCAAATTGCGGGTAAGTAATAATATCTTCATGAAGCCGAAAAATCAGAATTTCAACAATCCAATTTTTCTTAATCCCCTGATTAATCTTGAATGCTCATAATTCCAAGTCTTTGATTTTAGAACAGAAAATTCTTCGATTAATCCATTATAATTTTTAAAATGCCTGTCAATAACTACTGCCCTTTCAGTTTTCTGTAAAGCTTCGTTATTCATATCAGAACTAAATCCTCCGAAAGAATAATAGGAAACCACATCATTTATTCTTTTGTATGAACAGTTATATTTGAATATCGCAATTAAATAAAAAGCCCAATCTGCTACCATTTTCAGGCTCTCATCGTACCTGCCATAAAGATCGAATAACCTTTTTTTTATAAACATGGCTTGGTGCGGCAAAGAATTCCAACCATAACCAAGTTCGTATAATGAAAGTTCAGAAGGTGGATTGTGCAGCCATTCCTTTCCTGTTGTATCTACATTAATAACATCGCCATAGACTATGTCAAAGTCTTGCAAATGCTTTTCTACAGTTTCGATCGTACTATCATTATAAAGCCAATCTCCGCTATTCAGGAACAAGAGGTATTCACCTGTTGCTGCTTCTATTCCTTTATTCATTGCATGGTAAATGCCTTTGTCTTTTTCACTTACACAATACGATAATTTATCAAAATATTGCTCCAGTAATTCCTTGCTACCATCAGTTGAATCACCATCGATAATAATATATTCAAAATCCATGACGCTTTGTGACAACACACTGTTCATAGTTCTTCGAAGCCCAGGGCAGTCATCACGGTTAATTGTAATAATACTTAACTTAATTCGCGATTTAAATTCAGCGTTCAACGCTTTACCTTTAGTTATATTTTAAAAATCGATACATTGTTTCCAACACAGAAGTTTTTTTTCTTAAGTAAATTTTATCCCTTACGTATGCTTCTGCTTTTTGATTAACTGTAACATGTAAAGGGTGAATGAGATTTTTTATATTTATTTCATATGTCGGTATTTTTGCGAGGGGTGACCGCAAGGAAAAAGTATGCGTAGCGTCGCTCCTAAAACCAAAATTGGTTACAAGATTAGTTCCCGGTGATATCGCTAAAGCATTATTGCACCAACAAGCGTAAGTCCATTGAAAATCCCAAACATCTTTATATCCAACGTGGGAAATTTTATCAAATATTTGCTTCCAGTATATTTCTGCGTGGTAATGATTGAGTGTTTTATTTAGAAAAAGGTCCTTATTCTTTAGATTCCAGTCTAACATATCCATATTAAACAATTTCCAAGCTCTCTTCCAGGTGGCCCATCCCCAAACATGGGTATAATTCGTGAAATAGTAAGATTCTGCTATTGAAAACGGAATAAAACAATCGCCGCTTATATGCATCACTCTGTAATCATTTCTGTATCGTTCAAGCATTGCTTTACAAAAAAGAAAAAAGCTTTTATTAGGAATTAAATCGTCTTCTAAAATAATTCCCTCGTCTACATGTTCAAAAAACCACGTTATTCCAGTTGCAGGTGCCAAACCACAACCAAGATTGCTCTCTTGAAACAGTTGTTTGACTTCGCATTTCCAATCTATATTATTTATTATATTCTTTCTTGCCTCTTCACATAATTGTTTATCCATTACATTATTATTCCGGGGACCGTCGGCAGCGATATATAGATACTGGGGCCTCATCTCTCTTATAGATTCAAACACTTTTTTGGTTAAATCGGGACGATTAAAAATCAATAATAATATAGGAGTACTAAACATTCAAAATGAGCTGAAAGTGTTTGTTGCTTGAAAAATCGTTAAGTTCTGCTCTAAGAAATCGGTTGAGTAATAAAATGTTTCCAAAAATTAAAATTGTTTTTATATACTTCATCATTCCTGAACCAGGCGTGAGCCGCAAATGGCAATTGTTGTTTATTCATATCAAAACATACCTGTGGATTAAAATCAAATGCAAACTTTAAAGCCTCCTTGGGAGACGGCTTCTTAAAGAATGGATTTATCAGGGTGATATATATAGACCAAAACAAGTCTTCATTATACTTCCATTTAAATTTCTTTTGTTCATTTAAACGGGTCCGCTTATAAAAATATTTAACCTTCCGCAAGCTACAACCGCCATTCCCTACTGATACACGCGAAGCATTGATGCTTTTAAGCCGCCATATTCCCCTATAGAATATTCGGGTAAAATAATTTTTTGAAGCCAGGATTTCATTAGAAATCAAGTTATAGGCATTCTCAAGCCAGAGTGTTTCTATCCACGGAGCACCTATATAATCATAATTTTTGCTACACCATGTTTCAAGTTCATCACGGAAAATAAATACATCCAACTGATGAATAAACAAGTAGTCATAATTTAAGAAGCGCTGATAAAAAACCGAGGACATTAGGAGCATGTTGTAACCTTCAATATCCTTAAAAAACAAATCGTCGAATCTTTCAAACCGAATCCTCTTTTTACCTGAGCAAAAGAACTTGTACCATGATACATTTAAGCTTTGCGGCGCTATAAATACAATATCACACTTAAGCAACATGATACATTTTTCTAGAGAAATTTTCTCTTCCTTTGAAAGATTTTTAGAATAAATGGGAATTCCCGCTACAACATTCATGTTACCTAAAAAAATATTTGAGCTTTCTTAACGGCAGCGTAATTAGTTTCCCGATCTTGTAAGATTGAGAATTCATTAGACTCTGATTTAATCGAAGAGCTTCAGAATAATTTTTTTTTGCTTCAATATAAGCATTAAGAAGATCCTGGTCATGAAAAAAGCTAACCTCTCTTATTTTATTAGTTGGAAGCAATACATCTGAAGCGAAGGCAATATTATAAAGAGCACCTTTAATTCCGCAATTTTTATATACCTCATTGAAATTGCCGTTATACTCAAATATATTTTCGCTTTCAACCTGCCTTGGTGCAATAATAGACGCTAAGACAGATTTTTGATAAAGCATTACCTGATTCGCAAAATACTTATATAAAAGCTTGCTGAATTCTTCTTTATATAATTCCTTTACATGAAAAGGATTTGAATAACCTGGTACATCGGAATAATATTTTTTATCTGGTGATGACATAATTAACATCCCATCAAATTTTAAAACTCTTCGTATTTCTTCCATCATCTTATTATGTTCTTGATGATGTTCAATGGTTTCAAAGGAAATGACAGTGTCTATGGAATGATTATCCAATGGTATTTCATCCGCAGAGCCAACTTTAAAAGTCAAATTTTTGTCAGAATATTTAAATTGTGCGTGCTCGATTGCTTCCATAGATATATCGACGCCGTAAACCCATGAGGCATGCTGCGCCAGAAGATGAGACCCGTATCCTTCGCCTGAAGCAATATCCAAGACTATTTTATCTTTTACAAAACATGACGCGATCGCATAACGATGTAAATGTTCTAAACTCCAATATTCGTTAATTTGCGTAACCCATCTTTCACCTGTAAAAAGTAAGTTTTTGTCGTTTTCCACGCAGATAGCTTTTCTTATTTAGTTTAAGATCATTGCTTCCTTTATTTTATCTGCAATGCCATTTAAATGTTTTTCGATGGTAAAAAACCTTCTTATTCTCTGTCTAGCATTGGTACCCATCTGCTTTACGATAGCAGGCTGCTCAATAAGCATGCGCATGTAATCTGCCATCCTTGCGACATCGTGCTCTTGTACTAAAAATCCTGTTTCGTTATTTATCACAACTTCAGGTATACCGGCATGATAAGTAGATACAACTGGAAGTGCTGCAGCTTGTGCCTCTACAATAACGACCGGCGTGCCTTCAGCATCTCCGGTTTCAGTAGTTATCGAATGTTGTACCAGGGCAATTGATTCTTCGAATACTTGTTTGATATATTCGGGAGTTTGCACTCCCTTAAAATGAATTCTAGCCGATAATTCCAAAGCTGCAGCCAAATCTTTGCAAAAAGAGAGTTGCGGGCCGTCTCCTATCATCACCAAACGGGCATTATGAAACCTTTCCGCCACTTTCTTAAAGGCTAAGATAACCAAATGCGGACCTTTCATTTGCACAAACCTGCCTGCATAAATAAACTGTTGATTTACATATTTCGGTTGATTTGAAAAAAAAATAGGATTAGGCCCATAGAAAGTAAGAAAAATCTTTGTAGCCGGACAACCCATCTCCATAAGTCCTTCCTGCATTTTCTTCGATACTGCTATCACAGTATCCGCATATTCAAAAACATCCAAATACTTCTTCCGGTAAAAACTCAAAACGTTTTGGTTACTGATATCATGTCCATGAAAATGCACAATCAGGGGCAATCGCAATGCTTTTACAACATTCAGCGTCTCCGCTGCCGTTGTTCCATATTCAGCCAATACACAATTTACCTTTTCCCGTTTAAGTGAGTAATATAAACCATATTCCTCTGCAGAAAACTTTTTAAGTATCCTCTTTTTGAGCTTTTCCAGACGGGAAGTATTTCCCTGCAGATCATATCTTTTTTCGAGTTGACTTGGAATATCGCCGCTATGATAAAATTTTATTTCAAAAGGCAGTTTCTTATGCGCCTGAATAAAAGTTTCTGAATAAGCATTTTCGTTGGGTGAAAATATAGCCAATACTTTTTTATGCATTGATCTTAAATAGAAAGGAGATTCTTATTTTTTCAAAAAATTATTAATGAAATAAAGATTTGTCTTCAGTAACCTTTTGGTCTTTATTTTGGCTGCCCTGAAATCAGCAGCACAATCCCTGGCATTCTTCACAAAATGATTTAAAAGCATTTTTTTAAAAAGTCTCCTGTCTCCGATGCTATGAATAAACTTTTTAGACAACTTGAAAGACAAAGGCATGTTTTCAAATGAATATTGATATATCCAATTGTATCTTTTATCCAACAGGTTGACCTTAATTTCCAGGAATTTTGAGATATCTTTTACACAGTCTATGTACTCGCCCATTCTTCGTAATTCTTCATCGTTTGTTTTTAGTACACGGGTAGTTGATGGATGAAATCTTTGAAAGTTGAGTGCTTCAGGGCAATATGAAATATTTGAACTTGTTAGCATCCTGGAATAAAACAACCAGTCGCCGCAAAACTTCATATTTTTCCGGGCAACATATTCAATTGCCGGTAAGGCTATATCCTTTTTAAAAACCGCTGAGCTTGCATTTACAATAATATTCCTGTACAAAAAATAGTTCCTCAATTCATTTATACCGGTATTCCAATATGAATTTGTCCATCTTTTATCATCCAAGGCATCGGGCCAGTAATGCAACCCTGTTTCATTTCCCGCCTCATCTATCTCCATTGTTCTGCAATACGCAATTCCGGTTGTATTATCCCGTAACAACAACAACATCATCTTCTCTATAAAATGTACATCGGCCACATCATCACTTTCAGCTATCCATATATATTCTCCTTTTGCAAGCATTAAACCTTTATACCATTGTACAGAGGTAGAACCGCTGTTGGTTTCGTTATAAACCACCTGTGAAACCTTTGGATGCTGCCTGTACACTTCAATAACCTCTTTACTGTTATCTGTTGAGCAATCATCTAAAATAACTACGTCAAAATTTTGCCAGGTTTGATTTAATACCGACTCAATTCTTTGTTTAAGAAATCGGGCGTGGTTGTAATTGGGTATGATAACAGAAACCTGGATCAATTAGTCAACCTGTACTTTAACCTTCCAAAATAGAATTTCATCCTGTGTCTAAAAAAAAACCAGGCATGCAAATACAAAAAGGGAAATTTGAAAAAATACTGCTTCAGCAATGCATAGGCTTTTTTAAAACCCAGTGTGTTTAAATCATCCAGCTGTTTTTTAAATAATGCATAAAAAGCTTTTTTCTTTGTTTCACTTCTCAAACTTTTATAGTATTTGTTCCAAATAAAAAGATGCAGCAGCAGCAGTGGTTCTACCAGCTTCAGAATGGCAAGCCTGTCAGAATGATTTTTTGACGATGCGGATGAGGATGAAACGCGGAATGTTACCAGCTCTTTGCTCACGTAACTGCAACCTATGTTCGAAACCACCCGCAATGCGTATTCATAATCGCACAATTGAGGTAAGGAAGCATTATAGGTTCCAAAGGATCTTGCCACTGACTTGTTGTATAAAAAACAACTCGGTTCCCCCAGGTAATTATACAACCGCGGCTCTTGCCAGATATGCTGGTTATCTGAAGGAGATATAAAACGGTCGGTATCAAAAAAATTGCTCAGCTTAATGGCATGATTCGTATAATAATCCTTCAGTTCAGGGGATGCATTTTCTTCTATCTGGAAATGCCTGTTACATATCACAAACGCGCTTTTATCAAGCATTGCCCGGTTGTACATTAATTGTAAGCAACCGGGTATCATAAGATCATCCTGAAATAAAAACTTTATCCATTGGCCTTTTGCTTCTCTTACACAAAAGTTCCAGTTTGCTACTAACCCTTTATTTACCGGGTGTTTTATCAGCCTGATCTTTTGGGGATTTACTTTTTTAAATCTTTGCGCTATATCAAAGCTGTTGTCTTGCGAACAATCATCTGCTATTAAAATTTCGTAATCGCCGTTAAATTGCTGGTTCAATGCAGATGAAATACTTTGCTCCAGGTACTTTGCGCCATTGTAAACAGGAATACAAACGCTTATCAATAAATGCTCAATTTCCTGACGAGTATTTACATCGTTCATTACTTTACCTTTCTTGCAACACCTCGTATAGAACTTGGCAAATCAGATCATTAATTCTCGTAAACTCCTAAAATCGTTTTGAGAATTGAAGGAGCTACAATGTGAACGTCATAGCATAAGGCAGAACGCTGCGCAGTTTCTGCCATTTCTTTCAGTAATGCCTTATTATTCTTTAATTCAACCACCCGGCTTGCAACAGCCTCAATGTTTGCGTACTCAACATTTGCCCCGCCACCAGCTTTGATAAATTCATTCATTCCACCTGCATTCTGAAAACAAAGAATCGGAGTTTGCAAAGCCGCTGCTTCAAGACATACTAATGGAAAAGGATCTTCTCTTGATGAAAGAAAAAAAACATTGAAGCATTTAAAATAATCGGCAACGTTTTGGCTTGCACCTGTAAAAATCACCATATCGCTTATGCCAAACCTTACAATCTCATAAGCGAACATTTGTTTATAAAACGAGTTGACTTCCCCAACCCAAACAAATTTTATCCTTTCATCAGGAAAGTTTCGTTTTAGAAACGCTGCAGTATAAATAAACAAATCGATACCTTTTCTCCATTCCGCTGTACCACAACCGCCTACTACAAATTCATCTTTATTTATTTTAAGCGACATCTTTAATTTGCCTACATCCATTGGGGTTTTTGTAATATCAGATATATTTATGAATTCATAAATCACATCAATTTTTTCAGTTGGGATTTGATAATTGTTAACAAGGCTTTCCTTGGTAGATTCAGATACTGCAATAAAACGTTCTATATGTTGAATGTTTAGTGAACATAAAAAATTTTGAGAAAAGCTTTTTAGAAGAAAGGCATTCTCATGAATGTGAGCAATAACAGGACAACGAAATTTTTCTTTAAGCAGTGGCGCAAATTCCAATCCTATTGCCGTGTTCAGGTAAATAACATCAAAACATTTTTTCTCCAATTCGCTTGGAAATGGAACAAAGAGATTTGGTTTTGTAATTCTTCGCCAGGCTTTTGATAATAAATCGTGTTTAAATGAACGATGAACTCCTGTGCTCCAACAAAACGTTTCGCCAATTTCCGCAAACTCTTTATGCAGTTCGCCGGATTGTTTCAGTAAGATAGTTATTTCAATATTCGTGTTGGTTTTTAACCACCGTAGCAATGTCAACAATACTATTGGTGCTCCAGTTCTTGTTGCCTCATGAGAAACAAATAAAATTTTACTGTTGTTCAAATCCACCTAATAAAATTTACTCAGAGCAGCAGCAACTATCCGCTTGTCTTTTTTTAAAAGCTCTGCAATAATTTTTTTTCTTTCTTTAATACAATTATCTATTAGTTCAGAATAGCTAGTTTTAAAAAGGTTTTCTTTTATTGCCCTGTAAAAATCGATGTGCTGTTTGTATGCCTTTACCAATTTTTCCGTTGATGCATGTGAACTGCCGTGTATACCACCCGCATGAATACGATAGACTGCGGTAATATCATTTAAACAGTACGCTTTCTTTTTGCTTGCGTGCATAACCGCCAGGTACAGGGACCAGTCTCCAAAAACCATTTCACTGAACCAGGAAGGAACAGGCTTAAAAAATTCCGCCTTAAAAACCACTGTCGCCGTTGAATAACTATTTCCGGCGATCATTGTTTCGATATCTATGGAATGTTGAGTCAATGTATGAGTAGACCTTGTGTTATTAAACTCATTCAAAATTTCATATCCTGAAAAACAAATGGAATAATCAGGATTCGCTTCTAAAAAATCTACCTGCCTTTGCAATTTGTTTTCATCTGTCCAGTAATCATCACCTTCGCACATTGCAATGTATTTAGCTGAGGAGTTAAAACACTTATCGAAAATATTGTTAACATTTTGCTTTAAATTATTGGTTGTGGTAGATATAACTTCAATCAATTCAGGATAAGCCTTTTGATAGCTTAAGCAAATTTCTTTTGTGGCATCTGTTGAACAATCTTCACCGATAAATAACTTAAAGGAGTATTTTGTTTTTTGATTAATTACTCTCTCAATTGCCTGTGAAATACAATTCTCATGATTATAAGTAACCATGTAAACAGCTATTACAATTACGCTTCTATTCTGCTTTTGCATAGCCGAATCCACTTTTTCCAAATCCATTTCCATTGTAGAACATATATTGAGAATCCCTGCAATTAAGAACGTGGCAATATTCAATCATCTGATAATCCCAATCATTTGGACTCTCAGATGTATAAATATCTACTTCATCATTTTTTTTTTGCCAATTAATACCATCTTTTGATTCTGCGTACCCAAGTCTGTAACTGCAACTTCGATTTGTTCGATAGTCAGTTATTCTTCTGTATGAGAAATACATTCTATAAACATCGCCTTCTTTGAAAACAGTGGGTCTGCCTAAAGCTTCAGCGAAATCATCATAATCGATACAAACAATGCCTTCTCGTCTCCAATTAATACCATCATTCGATTCCGCATATTTTATGTGATAAACTGGTTCAGGATAATTATTGATTATTTTCCAATCAGTGCATGAGATATACCACATCCTCCAAGTATCTTCTTCTTTTAAAACAAAAGGAGCAGTGTTGAAGTAAGGTTCGTCAATGTTGCGGTCACAAATAGGCCCAATAGAATATCGTAAAAAAGTTTCTCCACCATCTCTGCTAATTGCTAATCCAATTGAAAGCCTGTATGAGACCGTTATTTGTGGATTCCAACCAATATAATACATGTAGAGTGATCCATCGCTTTCAACTATGCAGGAAGGCATTATACCTGAATCATCAAATGTGCCTAATCTTCCTAATTCCATTAATGGTTTTCTCTGAACATACTTTAATTTACTTGGATCTTTCAAATCAACATCTACAAAAAATGGCAAAGATTTACCATGTGTATTTCTTGAACTAAAATAAATACGAAGCTCATTTGCATTCTTGAAAGTTGCAAATGGAATAGAAGCATGAGAATGCATTAATTCATCATTTCCATCGGGAACAAACACCAATCCTTTCTTTTCCCATTTCATACTACAAACAACCAGTGCTTAATTTTCCTTCTAACTTTTTTGCAGGGTTGCCAATGTAAACACTCCACTCATCCGTATTCTTTGTAATAGCTGATGCCATTCCCGCCAATGTTCCCTTTGCCAGTGTGATTCCATCTCTCAATGTTGCATTCACACCTAAAAAACAATTTTCTTCAATTACACAATGACCCGACATTACCACATGTGAAGTAAATGTTACATGATCTTTTATTTGCCCGTGATGACCGATATGATTACCGCTCCATAAAACAACATTGTTACCAATTGTGGTAAAAGGTTGTATAGTGTTATCCTCAAGTATGAAACAATTGTCTCCAATTTTATTATCAAACCTTGTTAGCCTGCTGCTTATATAACTTACAAGATTGTAACCTTTTGCTTTGAGCTCATTGTATATTTTTTCTCTCAACTGGTTCATTTGTTTCGGAGACATTGGTGCAAAAAAAGAATATTCATCAGCGGGAAAAATATTTTCTATGTTTTCATATTCCACAATCGGCAAGCCTTTAAAGCTTTTACTGTCAGGCATGAAAGCTTCGTTTACACAAAATGCAACGACATCATAAGGCGAGTCGTTAGTTAAATAATAATGCGCTAATTCAGCGTAGTCTTGTATTCCGAATATAACAACTTTATTCTTCATGTTTACCTGTACACATAGGTTGTGTACTCATACAAACCATAATCATTTCTTATAATAAAATTTCTTGTAAGGTTTTTAGTGAGAAAGTCAACCAGCAGGTCTGTTGGCAAATGGAAAAGATCGTCCCGTTCCCAATCAACTGCTTTCGACATAACATTAAATGCAATTCCTTTATCCGCAAACTGAAATATTTTCTTCAACATTTTACAGAAGTAATTCCACATCTCCTCAAAACTCAATTCTCTTTTTTCTGTAAACACGCCATTCATGATTATATAATCGAATGATGGCAGCGCTGTTTTTGAATCAAGTATATCCAAACAATAAAACGGAACGTTGGAAAATTTTTTTCTGCTGAGTGATATAAATTTTTCAGAAATATCAAGCCCTGAATAATTGATATTTTCAATGTTCTTTTTAATCATGAAGTCTAACAAGTGGGCTGCACCACAACCAAAATCCAACAACTCCGCTTTTTTTTGAGTGTCTTTTCCGAACTTAATTACATTAAGCATTACTTCATAACGTTTCTCTGTGTCATCTTGCTTTGGCCAATCAACACCCTTGTGTGAATCACCATATTCATCAAGACAATGCTCATAATGCTCAACTATTGTCAAATAAACTTTATTCATACGATCTCGTATTGCAATAACATTTTTTGTATTGCATGCTTTTCGTTAAACATCAATACATCAATTATAGAAAGAGACGGAACAAAGTCTTTGCTGAATTGAGAATAAGTGATTTCATTTGTTTTCAGGAAGTGCAGGTTGATCCCTTCATCTGCAAAATTTTCTTTGCTATAAAGTTCTTCACCGCCGATCACATTTATATAATCTGAAGCGAGCAATTGTTTATTGATATCAATTATTCTTTCTTCACCGTGCAATTGTTTATTATTAAATACAGCAGAACCTTCAATGATCACTGTATCGATATTCAAAAATGTACAGACTGCATGAATACTTTTTTTTGCGAGTGTTGCTATATCATTAGCCTGCGAAAAAAATACTTGTTTTAATAAATTGTATACGACCTCAAAATAGGGCGCTTTTTTATAAGCGTGTTCTATCGTTTTCAAAATTTTGTCTGATGACCCATCATCTGCCATTTCTGTTGCATTAATTAGTTTGTTCTGGCTCGCATCTTTCAATGAAACGGTAAACATATAGGGTTGACCGTTTACTAAAATTCTGTTCCTGTTTATCCACCCGCGGTTTATAAAATTCACATCATCGAGAAAAACAAATTTGTCAACTGCATGAATTAACTGAAAATAGCCAATATAAGGAAAGAAATAGGGCTGCATTATTGCCGCTTTCACTCTGCTAATTGCTTTTCACACTGAAGCACAATTTCAGCAATCATAAGCTGATCTTTTTTGTCCAGTTGATGATACAAAGGCAAGCACAATACTTTCTTTGCGATTCCTTCAGATACCGGTGACGGTGTGTACTTTATGTAAGGCAAGGTATTGAGTGAAGGATAAAAGTATCGTCTTGGCATTATTTCTTTCTCTTTTAATAAGGCTGTTGTTTCGAGCAATAATTCTTCCGTTTTAAAAACAACGGGGAAATAAGCATAATTGAATTCATTTTCGTCTTTTATTTTCAATAACTGCAGTCCTGAATCTTTAAAAAGGGTTTGATAATATAACCACTGCTCTTTTCGCGTTTTCGAAATGCCGCCAATATAATTAAAATTACAAAGCCCCATGGCTGCGTGCAGTTCAGAGCTTTTGCCATTTATGCCCATGCAAAAATGATCGTCTGCCATATGACCGAATTGATGATGCAACGTCATTTGTTCCATTAAACTATAATCATTGGTGATAATGCATCCACCCTCTGCTGTATGGAATAATTTGGTAGCGTGAAAACTGCAGGTGCTTACATTGCCATAATTAAATACCGAATTCCCTTTGTATTGAGTTCCGAATGCATGTGCACCGTCATAAATTACTTTCAGGTTATACTTATCAGCGATTGTTTGAATGGTATCCATATCGCAGGGATGCCCGAATACATGTGTGGCGAGAATGGCGCTTGTTTTACCTGTAATCGCTCCTTCGATTTTTGAAGCATCTATGCAAAAACTATTTTCATCAATATCAACAAATACAGGCGTGCAGTTTTCCCAGAGAATCACGCCGGTTGTTGCCACATAAGAAAACGGCGTTGTGATGACTTCGCCTGTTATGTTCAATGCTTTTAAAGCTATCTGCAATGCAATGGTTCCGTTGTTGCAAAACAATAAATGTTTTACGCCTAAATATGCTTTTAATTTTTCTTCAAGCTCTTTAACCAATTCGCCCCGATTCGTTATCCATCCTTTATCCCATGCACGTTTAAGAATTGTGATGTATTCTTCAAACGGCGGCAGGAAAGTTTTGGTAACGTTAATCAATTTATATCCAATTATTAGAATCAATTAAGCCGCCTTTTTTTACAAATACCAATTCCGTTAACCATAAAACAGGAGATTCAAAAGGCCGATTCAAATCAGTGATATCAAATAACAGGTAATCATTTTTATCCATAAAATTGACAACGTTTAAAACGCTGTTATCAAATCTTTTATTTACAATACCGGACTCTACCATAAATATCTCCGTTTTGCCAAAAAAATTACGTGAGCCTTCCAATACATCCATATCTAATCCTTCTGCATCGATTTTTATAATGTCAGGAGCAGGTAAACTTTGTTCAGCAATAAAGTCATTTAAGGTTACAACAGGAACTTCTATTTGGGGGAAATTTTTTTCTGTCGCTTCCTGTTCCGTATACATAAAACTGCAACTATCATCCCTGTCAAAAATAGTAAATTTAAATGAACCGTTTTCTTTTCCCGCACCAACGGCATGAAAAGAGATTTTTGGATTTGATAAAATATCTTTTACTGATTCCCTCATTTGTTGCTGCGGTTCAAGCATTGTATAATAGCTGTCAGGAAAATATTTCAATAGTTCTCTCGTCCACGTACCATGGTTAGCACCTATATCAACAA
>DASZUY010000076.1:0-11308 GCA_035547495.1 Parafilimonas sp.
CACCCCCCATCATCTCTCTTATCTTCAGGACCAGCTCCGTCTTCGTGATGGGCACACCCATGATCTTATGATACCCTTTAGCGTCGATGAAGTACTGGTCACGGATGATCTTGATAAGCTGACCGTTGTTGATCTCGGGGATCAGCACCTGGGTGAAATTCCGCATCAGCTCGCCCAGGTTGGCAGGGAAGGGGCGGAGGTGGCGCAGATGCGCGTGTGAGACGGCATACCCTTGTTTTTGCAATTCGGCGACGGCGCTTTTGATGGAGCCATAAGTACTGCCCCAGCCCAGGACGAGCAGATCGCCTTTTTCGGGGCCGCTGTCCAGTTTTTGCGGGGGAATATGGTCCGCGATGCGGGCGACTTTTTCTTCACGGATCTTGACCATCAGCTGGTGGTTTTCCGGGTCGTAGCTCACGTTGCCGGTGATATTTTGTTTTTCCAGGCCGCCGATGCGGTGTTCCAGACCGGGGGTACCGGGGATCGCCCAGGGGCGGACGAGTTTTTCGTCACGGAGATAGGGCTGGAACTTGTCTTCGCTGTCGCCGAGTTCCCTTTTGAAGCGGACTTCGATGGGCGGGAGATCGGCGCTTTTGGGGAACTTCCACGGTTCGGCGCCATTGGCGATATAGCCGTCGCTCAGCAGGATCACGGGCGTCATATGCTGAACGGCGATCCGTACCGCTTCATATACCGCGTCGAAGCAATCGCTGGGCGTGGAGGCGGAGACCACGGGCATGGGGCATTCGCCGTTGCGGCCGTAATAAGCCTGCAATAAATCACTTTGTTCTGTTTTTGTTGGTAAGCCAGTTGAAGGTCCGCCACGTTGCACATCAATAATAATTAAAGGAATTTCAAGCATCACTGCCAAACCCATTGCTTCCGCTTTTAATGCCATGCCTGGTCCAGATGTTGTAGTTACACCAAGACTTCCGCCATAACTCGCACCAATTGCAGATGTGATGGCAGCAATCTCATCTTCTGCCTGGAAAGTTTTTACACCAAATGATTTGTATTTGCTTAATTCATGCAAAATATCAGAAGCAGGCGTTATAGGATAACTACCGAGAAATAATTGCAAACCGCTTTTTTTACTGGCGGCAATTAAACCGTAAGCCAAAGCCTGGTTACCCATAATGCTTCTGTAAATACCGGCGCTTAATTTTGCCCGTTCAACTTTATAGCGCGTGGTAAAAGTTTCCGTTGTATCACCATAATTATAACCGGCCTGCAAAACTTTTATGTTGCTGTTTAATATCAATTCCTTCTTGCCGAACTTCTCTTTTAAAAAATTAATCGTATTATCCAAACTGCGGTTGTACATCCAATACAAAAAACCAAGCACAAACATATTTTTTGCGCGGTCTTTTTCTTTCATGCCTAACTCAGGAAATTCTTTCAGCGATTCGCGTGTGAGTTTTGTAACATCAATCTTAATTAATTCATAGCTATCAAGACTTCCATCTTCTAATGGGTTAATTCCATCAGCATAATTTGCAAGCCGTAAATTTTTTGCATCGAAGCCATCAATGTTAGCAATAATTTTTCCGCCGGGTTTTAAGCCTTTAAGATTTGCTTTTAATGCCGCTGCGTTCATTGCAACCAATACATCGCAAATATCACCAGGCGTAAATATTTTGTCTGATGAAAACCGCAGTTGGAAACCACTCACACCAGGTATTGTTCCCTGCGGTGCACGAATTTCTGCCGGAAAATCAGGAAAGGTTGCCAGATCGATTCCTAACAAAGCAGTGTTGGTTGTGAACTGCGTTCCTGTAAGCTGCATGCCATCGCCACTATCGCCGGCAAATTTTATTACTACATCACTGAGTAAAACATCTTGTCGTTCCATGTATTAAAAAGAGATTCCTGCAAAATTAATATAAAGTAGCAAGTGAAGCGGAAGAAGTAAAGCGCCAACCAACTTACAGGATAACTGAATGTTGAATGATTTTATAAATTTTTCTAACGGTTTTAGAATGATGGTTTTCTTAATGTAAATTTGTGTTCTTAAATAAAAATTTATATGGCACTTTCACAATCGGGTAACCCGACATTATCTCAAAAAATTTTCAACCGTTCTTTAGAGCAAACTGATGGCTCTGTAATGACGGTTCGCGGCACAATAAACAAGTTTGGATTTTTAATGTTCATGGTAATTGCAGGCGCAGCGTATACATGGCATTTGTGGAATACAAATCAACCGCAAACAATGATGACACTCATGTGGGTTGGTCTTATCGGCGGTGTAATTTCTGTAATTGCAATTGCTGTTAAACCCACTTTGGCAAGGTATCTTTCACCTGCATACGGAATATTAGAAGGATTTGCACTTGGTGCATTTTCGGCAATAATGAATGATGCATTTAAAGACAAATATCCTGGTTTAATAATGCAGGCAGTAGGTTTAACCTTTGGTGTTGCATTAGCGATGTTCTTATTATATAATTTTCGTGTTATAAAAGCTACGCAAAAATTTAAATCAGTTGTGTTTGGTGCAACAGCGGGTATCGCTATCTTTTATCTAATTACGATAGTATTGAGTTTCTTTCATGTGAATATTCCGTTCATGTATGATAGTTCAATGCTGGGAATTGGAATATCAATTTTTATTGTTGCCATTGCAGCTTTAAATCTTATCATAGATTTTGATATGATCGAAAAAGGTGCAGCAACCGGCGCTCCTAAATTTATGGAATGGTATGGTGCGTTTGGTTTACTTGTAACCATGATTTGGTTGTATGTTGAAATATTGAGATTGCTCAGCCGCTTTGCCGGCAGAAAATAATTTGAATTAGAAAATGTATGAAGCCGCTCTTATTAAGAGCGGCTTTTTTATACGACACTATTTAACTTAAAATAAACTCGGCTGTATCTACATGTGTTCAGTCAAAAAAATGTTTGCCGATTTTAGAACTGCATTCATCGGTTATTAATTAAACTGGTTTTAAACAATTACATTTTTGCAATAATAAACGGTATTATAATCAGCCGTAAATGCGAAGTATAAAAATTATGAAGTTGATATTCCTGTTAATCGCCATTGTATGTTTTTTAACGGCGCTTATATTTTTATTATGATGTTTAAACCCAGCTTACAATTGCTGAAATGTTTTGCGCATCTTCCTGCCTGTAATATATTTTAATGCCAAGCCGTGTAGCAAGGTCTTTTACTATTTGCAAGCCTAATCCTGAATATTTACTGCTAACTTCTGTTTCCTGGAGCATCGCATTTAAATCGGCTGCGTTTTTGCTTGCAGAAGGATTGGTAATGGAAATTGTATTGTCGTCTGCCTGCATCGTAATTAAAGCATCATTATCGCATTGTTTAATTGCATTTTGAATTAAATTTCTCAATATGATTGCTAAAAAATTTTCATCTGTATTTTGAGAATTATCATCATAAACCTCAAAATTTATATTGAGTTCTTTTTCTTTGATCTGTTCTTCAAAAAGTTCGGTTTCCTGTAGTAACAAAGGCAATATATAAACTGTTTTATACTGCGGTGTAAAATTATTCATCTGGCTTTTACTCCATAATAAAAGGTCTTCCATTGTTTCCAAAACATTCTCAGAAGCTTTGTTTAGCCTGTCTTCATATTGCTGTTTTAATTCACTGGTAAGATGTTCCGGATTTTCTTTTTGTAAATGCAATAACTGAACAATTCTGCTTACAGGTGCACGCAAATCGTGACTTATCACACCAAACAATTTTGCTTTTGTTTCATTTGCAACAGCAAGTTCATTATTAAGCTGGTCGAGCTGCCGGTTACGCTGGTCAAGTATTTTATTTATCTTTTCTTTATTGCGATAAATAAAATAAAGCAGTAATGAAAAGATGCCTAAACTAATCAACCCAAGTATTAATAAGTTTCTTGTATTCGATGCCTGTTTCAGTTCAAGCATGTTCAGCTTATTTTTTTGATTTAAAGAAATAATCCGGTTTTCTTTTTCATTGGTTTGATAATGCGTTTCAAGGTCAGCGAATGTTCTTGATATTTTTTCTTTTGTAAGTGTATCTTTTATCTGCGTGTACTGCTCATAATATTGTAATGAGTTTTTTAAATCACCTTTCTCTTTATATGCAAGCGCCATGTACTGAAGAATATTGGAATATAAATCTTTGTTAAGCTGTTGTGCAATTGGCAATGCCTGCGTTAATAAAGAAATAGCTGCATCAGGTTTTCCCGTTTCTTCAAAATACCTGCCTTTTATCATTTGCACCTGGAAAATTAAAAACGGCGATTGAATAACTGCAGCAAGCGAATCTCCTTTATTTAGATAAGGCAATGCTTTATTATATTCTTTATGGTCAATATAATAAATAGCTATGTTTAAATTAGAAGTAACAAGTTCTGAAGGAAATATAGATTGATTTTTTGTATGAATTACAAGCTGGTTATTGTAATACAACGCTGAATCAATATTACCTGAAGTAGTAAAAGCTTCAACAAAAGAACTCAATAAGCGATTACTTACAACAGGAGAAATATCTGCAAAGCGTTCGCCCTGTCTTAATACAGCGAGGCTTTTATCAGCCATTTCTGTGTTAAGATAAAGTTTGGAAAGCTGGTCGCATTGAATGGCATAATCAAATTTTACTTTTGGATTTTGCGCGGTGTCTACAACCTTTTCGCGCAACTGAATGCTTTTAATAAAATAATCCTGTGCTGTACTGTAAAAAGATTTTTGCTGATAGTAACTGCCGAATGCAGAATATATATCCTGCAGTATTGCATTGTTTTTTGTTGTATCAGCAATGGTTTGAAGAATATTTTTGCACGAATCAACTTTATCTAATTGCTGCAATTGGAAATTTAAACTCATCAATGCTTCGGATGCACCTGCAATTAATTTGGTTGCGTTTGCGCGTTGTGCACTGTGCAGGCTTTCGTAAAAATAATTTTGTGCACTGTCAAATTTTAGCTGGTAATAATATCCCAGCGCGGTATATAAAAAAAAACTTGCTTTATCAGAATCATCGCCCGGCTTCACTAATTGCAAACCTTTTAGACCTGCATGTTGCAATACAATATAATTGTCTTGTGCGCCACTCGAATTTAAACGCAGTGCACTGCAGTAATCAAGCCATGCCTTTATTTTTTCTTTGTCGTTAGAATATTTTGATAAATCCGGTGCCTGGGGTTTTACTGAGTTTACTATACTTAATAAAACAAAAAGTATAAAGGAAGTCTTCTTCATTTTGGTTTTGGAGATTTAAAAGCAATACAATTTCCGAATAAAATATTAATCCGGAAAACTCAGTGCGTGTTTGTATAATTTACCAATGGGTAATACGTGTGATTGTATATTTATTTTATTTTTTTGAATTGCATCCACTTTCTTTTTATTCACAACATAACTGCGATGAATGCGTACGAAAATATCTGCCGGCAATTTTTCAGTTATTCCATTTAATGTTGTTAATACGAGATACTGCTGTGTAATGGTTGTTATTTTTGTATAATCTTTCATCGCCTCAAGAAATAAAATGTCGTGTATTGATATTTTATATTTATCATAACCCTGTTTAACGATAATAAAATCTTTTTCCTGCTCCGTATCAAACGCAAAAGCCTTCATGCGCATTTTATAAAAATCATGAAGACGAAAAGCGCACCTGGCAAAACGTTCAGAAGACAGCGGCTTTAATAAATAATCAAATGCTTCCAACTCATAACTTTCTAACGCAAATTCAGGGTGTGATGTGATAAAGACAGCAAGTGAATTGTCGGTTATTTTTTTGCGCAGTAAATCTATTCCGCTAAAATCAGGCATTTCGATATCTAAAAAGATAATATCAGGATTAAAGCGCGTAATTATTTCAGCCGCCTCAAGCGGGTTATAGCAAGAAGCAATTTTTTGTAAGAATGAAAATTTCGCAGCTTCTGTCTCTACAACAGCCCGGTCAATTTCATCATCGTCTATTATAACATACTTAAGCGATAGTTTGGTGATATCCATTTCACATGTTTATGGGCATCTTGATTTGATTCCATAAAACTACGAAAATGCTCTTTTTAATTTCTGCCGATTTTAAAGATGCGTTTATCGGTTATTGCAACTAATGGAATAACCGTGTATCAATTTTGATAACAATTGTTGTCATAAATTTTTACAATGAAATTCAAGCTGCCTAAAGCACACAGCATTATTATTTTGCTATGCTTATTGATATCTGCCAATTCGCTTCATGCACAATTTTTAAAAAAGATAATTAACGACGTAAAACAAACCGCGCAAAACAGAGCGGATGACAAAGCGAATGATGCTACGAATAAAGCAATTGATAAAATCGGCAGCGGTACACAAAAAAAATCAGGTAGCAATTCTTCTAATTCTTCTACTATAGATACTGCTGCTATTGGCGGCGTTTTAGGCGCTTTCGCAAAAGCTGCGCAGGATAATCCGAACGACACTTCAGCAGCAGATTTAACGATGAAAGCATTGGGAAATCTAACAGGCGGCGGTGGTGTTTCCGCAGCAGATTCAGCCGATGCAATTAAAACTTATACAACTGCAAATGGCGGAAGCGGCATTTATTATGAATACACAATTGAAACGAATACAAAACAAAGCGGCGATTCAAAAAGCATATCTAAAATGTATTTTACTTCTGATGGAGAAGGACGTTCTGAGATGAATCTTGCAGCAATGATGGGCGCAAAAAATACAAGCCCGTTAGTTGTAATCGGAAGAATGGACCAGCCGCATTATAGTGTAATACTGGATGATGAAAATAAAGTGTATTCACTGAATGTAATAGACACAGCGCTTATTACTAATCATTTCGAAAAATACCAGGTTACAAAAATTGGTAATGAAACGGTGAACGGATACAACTGCGTTCATGCAAAATTAGTTTCAGCCACAGGTTCAGGCATGTTTAAATCTTCAAGTACAGAAGATATATGGACTAGTGTTGATGTGCCCGGCTATGCTTTACTTAAAAAAGCAACGCTGCAACAAAATGTAACGCCGGCTATGATGAAAGCTTTAGACGACGCAGGTTGCGGTGGTTTTTTTGTGAAGATGATTGCCGGCGATGGCAAAGATTATTCGATGACGATGCAGTTAACAAAAGCAGAGAAACAATCATTCGCTGCATCAATGTTTAGCATACCGGCAGGTTATACTGAATCAAAAAACAATTTAATGTTTGGCAATATGATGCAGGCTGCACAAAAGCAATAAATCAAGAATCAATCAACGGTCTGTCATAAAATATCAAAAATGAAATATTTATTTTTTATAACAACGTTATTCATTGTTGCAACATGTACGTCATGTAACAGCAATAAAATAAAAGATGCAATAAATAAAGCAACTTCAAAATCGGCTGACACAAAATCTTCTTCATCAACAAGCGATGAAACATCAAGCCAACTGATTGATACAACAAAATTGAAATCTGATTTCAGTGATGTTCTTACTTCTATTGCATCAGGCAAGCCTGATACAACCAAATTAAAAAATGCCGCATCAGATATAATGACAACAGACGCAAAAATTTTATCAGATTCCGGTATTGATAAAATGTATGGCAACAGTAACGACCCCGCAGTTAAAGCCGCTGCTAACACTTTGAAAAAAATGCGCAATGGAATTGGATTAACATCGGGCAAATTAGACAGTATGAAAAAAGAAGCTGAAAAGCTTGGTTCAAATCAATAAATAAAATTTTATGAAAATAAATTTTACGCTTTTGCTATTAATTATTGTTTTGCTTATTTCAAAACATACAACTGCGCAAACCAACAAATTCCCTTCGAGTGGTGCAGCAGGTATTGGAACAACAACGCCAAATTCATCATCATTACTTGAAATAAAATCAACCACAAAAGGTTTGCTTATTCCGCGCATGACGCAAACACAGCGTAACGCAATTCATACACCCGCAAAAGGCTTGTTGATTTATCAGACTGATAACAATCCCGGATTTTATTATTATGATGGATCATCCTGGAACGGCAGTGCTTACTGGAAAAGAAGTGGCAACAAAATTTTTTATAATGCAGGCAATGTTGGTATTGGCATTGCTGCGCCCGCATACAAACTTGACGTAAGCGGTGATATAAATTTGGCAACAGGAAATTATTTAAGAACAAGCGGTGTAAGAATTTTAAGAGATAATCCAAGCTCAGGCGACAATAATGTTTTTCTTGGTGACTATACTGATACATCTTCTTCACCAGGGTTTAGAAATACAGCTATAGGTTCTTATTCTATGTTTAAAAATACAGGTGCATACAATACAGCTGTAGGTTCTACAAGTTTGGAATTTAATACAACAGGTAATTCAAACGCTGCATTTGGAGAAAAGGCAATGCTGAATAATACAACAGGCTCATCCAACACGGCTGTTGGTTCAGGTGCGCTGCAGGGGAATAATGATGGAAATAACAATGTAGCTATAGGCTTTCAAAGTTTATACGATAATAGTGCCGAAGGAAATGTTGCTGTTGGTTACAAGGCGTTGCCAAATTCATTTTCATCAGCCTATGAAACAGCGATAGGCAAGTTTGCATTGTATAGTGAGTATGGCGGTGTAAATAACGTAGCGATAGGTTACGAAGCGCTTTACTCAAATGTAAATGGATACAACTTAACAGGGTTAGGCACTTTTACAAATGTTTCAACTGATGGATTAACCAATAGTACAGCCGTTGGTGTTAGTGCAACCATTACCGCAAGCAACCAGGTTAGAATTGGAGCCAGTGATATTTCGAGTATTGGCGGATGGGCAAATTGGAGTAATGTTTCTGATGGGAGAATTAAAAAAAATATTAAAGAAAATGTACCTGGACTAATTTTTATAAATAAACTGAAACCGGTTACTTATAATTTAGATTTAGATGCTGCAGATAAAATTATCCGGGTACCTCAAATAAAAGATGCTTCCGGAAAACCTGTTCCTAAAACGCAGGCTGAACTTGATGCCAGGAAGGCAAAAGGAGAAATTCTATACACAGGCTTTGTTGCGCAGGAAGTAGAAAAAGTTGCAAAAAGTTTAAACTATGATTTCAGCGGCATTGATGCTGCAAAAAATGATAAAGATTTGTATGGATTAAGATATGCAGATTTTGTTGTGCCGCTGGTAAAAGCCGTACAAGAGTTAAGTAAGATGAATGATGAAAAAGATTCGGCCATTCAGCAACAAAACATTAAGATAAATAACCTGCAAAATGAAATAGATGAATTAAAAACAATGATTGTTTCCAATCGGTTAACAGGCAACAGTCAACAGTCAATTGCTCTTTCATCCGCATCGCTTCAACAAAACATTCCTAATCCATACAATCAATCAACAACAATTAAATATTCACTTCCCAAAATATTTTCATCGGCGCAAATAATTATTACTGATAATTCAGGAAAAACAATAAAGCAAATTCCGCTATCAAATGCACTGCAAGGTTCAATAAATATTAAAGCAGGAGCACTTGCATCAGGCAGTTATAATTACTCGCTGATGGTAGATGGTAAATTGATTGATACGAAGAAGATGATTCTTTCAAAATAGAAGTTTGGTAACGGTAGTTGCTAACCCTCTTTTCAAAATTTAAATAAAAAACAATATGAAAAACAGATTTACAATTGTATGTGTGGCGGTGTTGTTCTTCATTACAAAAAGTTTAACCGCACAAACAAATAAATTTCCTTCAAGCGGTGCCGCGGGTATTGGAACAACAACACCTAACAGTTCATCATTGCTTGAAATTAAATCAACAAACAAGGGTTTGCTTATTCCGCGTATGACGCAAGCACAACGTAATGCGATTGCATCGCCTGCAAAAGGATTATTGATTTATCAAACGGATAATAATCCCGGCTTTTATTTTTACGATGGATCATCCTGGAACAGTAATGCATATTGGAAAAAAAGTGGCAACAAAATTTTTTATAACGCAGGCAATGTTGGTATTGGCACTGCTGCGCCTGCATACAAACTTGATGTAAGCGGTGATATAAATTTGGCAACAGGAAATTATTTAAGAGTAAATGGCATAAGAATTTTAAGAGATAATCCAAACTCAGGAGATAATAATGTTTTTCTTGGTGATTATACCGATACTGCTTCATCACCCGGTTTCAGAAGTACCGCAGTTGGTTCGTACGCGCTCAGTAAAAATACAGCAGGCTATAATACTGCTGTCGGCTCAACATCTTTACAAAATAATACAAGCGGAAGTTCTAATACAGCTATCGGTGAAAAGGCAATGCAGGCTAATACTACAGGAACAGTAAATACAGCAGTAGGTTCAGGCGCATTGCAAAACAACGCAACAAGTTCTAAAAATACAGCAGTAGGGTTTCAAAGTTTATTTGCAAATACGGCAAGCTTTAATACAGCAGTAGGTTATTACTCTTTAAATAAAAATACATCCGGCAGTAATAATACAGCGGTGGGTTTGCAATCGCTTTATGTAAATACAACAGGACAAAATAATGTTGCGCTTGGTGCAAATTGTTTATTTGGTAATACAACGGGCAATGATAATACAGCAGTAGGATTTGGATTGTCTTTCAATTCCACAGGAAACGAAAATACAGGTGTAGGATTTGGTGCTTTAGGTAAAAATATTTCAGGAACCGGAAATACAGCTTTAGGAAGTAATGCCGATGTAAGCTCTGATAACCTTACCAACGCAACAGCCATTGGTTACTATGCAAAAGTTTCACAGAGTAATTCATTAATACTTGGCGGAACAGGAAATTATTCTGTTAATGTTGGTATAGGAACAACAGCGCCTCAATATACTTTATCAGTTAACGGAACTATACAGGCAAAAGAAGTAAGAGTTGAAACCGGCTGGAGTGATTTTGTATTTGATAAAAATTATAAACTCAGATCATTAAATGAAGTAGAGAAATACATCAATCAAAATCATCATTTGCCTGACATACCATCTGCATCAGACATACAAAAAAATGGATTGGCAGTAGCAGATGTGCAAACGAAAATGATGCAGAAGATTGAAGAGCTAACACTTTACATTATTCAATTGCAAAAAGAAATTGATGCATTAAAATCAAACGAAAATGAAAACAAATGATCTTCTTAAAGGAGGATTTGTTTTTGGTTTCATTTTTTTTAGTTTGATGATGTATGCACAGAAACCAAAAACCTGTGGTCCTTATAAAATAAACAGAGCGGCTTTAAATAATGCGCTGCAATTTGAAAAGAACGGCTTAACGCAACGAACACTTGTATCAAATATTTTAATCCGCGTTTACTTTCACGTTGTTACAGACGATGATGGCAGTAATGCGGCAGCAACAACAGACCAAATCAATGAAGAGTTTA
>DASZUY010000077.1:0-12816 GCA_035547495.1 Parafilimonas sp.
TGAAGGCTTGCTTCAAAATCGTCACGATTCGGTTCTTTGTGTGCCATCGCATAACTTAGGTATGCATTCCATCCATTATAATTATAACTGATGCCGGCCTTTGGATTGAAAAAATTAAATCTTCGTTTTATAAATAGATCAGGATTATCTTCAAACCCTTTCATATCATGCATTACAAACCTGTATTGCATATCAGCAAACGTGCTCCATTTTGTATTTAAGTTGTGTTGCCACTTTGCATAAATGTTTTCATCCGTTTTTGTTGCAGGATAATAATAATATTGGTAATCGTTTGGAATTTTTACCTGGCTCCAAACTAATTTTCCATAATGTTTACCATCGTATTCACTCCAGCTTCCGCCGATGGTTAGTTCATCTTTTTGTGTTTTATATTGAATGGAAAATATTTGTCCGTAGAAATAATTATCAAGCCACAATCTTCTTACCAGATCTGCAACCGAAGTATCGTTCAAATTATAATCGCTTAAGTTTTGCTGCGCTTTATATTCTTCATAATAACCTTTGCCGCGAACTAAAAATAATGCGGTATTAAATTTCCAGTTCTTATTAAAATCATGATCAAAAAATAATTGATAATGTGTTTGCCAGTAATTATCTGTTTGATTGTTGTAAGGCGTTCCCGGTTTCTCCGTTCCCGCAGGATTATAAGTGCGATTGGTTTGCAAACTATCATACGGGATGCCGTACCAAGCCTGGTAAGTTTTTTCTTTGCCTGAAAAAATATTTAAACGTAAAACATTTTTATTATTCATGTACACTGCGGAAGCATAAAAAGATTTCAAATGGCTAAAGGCTCTGTCTATATAACCATCGCTTGAAATACGGCTCACTCTCGCGTCAATGGTGAAATGATTTCCTAATAAACCGGTACCAAACTTTATTGTATTCTTCCATGTGTTGTATGATCCAAAACTGTTGTCGCTTTCAGCGTACGCTTTTTTATTTATTTCATTCGTACTGATGTTGATGCTTGCACCAAAAGCACCTGAACCATTCGTTGACGTACCAACGCCACGTTGTATTTGTATTGAATTAGCCGATGAAATAAAATCAGGCAGATCAACAAAATAAGTTCCCAAACTTTCTGCATCATTAAAAGGAATACCGTTTAAAGTAACATTAATGCGTGTTGCATCTGTGCCACGAATATGAATTCCGGTGTAACCAACACCGTTGCCGGCATCTGTAGTAGTAGTTACAGATGGGGTTTGATTTAAAATGAAAGGAAGATCTTGCCCAAGATTAACTTTTGCAATTTCGTTTTTGCTGATGTTCGTTTTTGTAAACGGCGCTTTATCAGATGCGCGCACCGAACGAATTTCAAGCGGCTCCAAATAAGCACTTGATTCCTGTAAAATAATTTTAAGCGTAGTGTTTTGATAAAACTGCAATGTTGTGTCAAAACTTTTCAATCCAATAAAATCAACAACCAAATGATAGGTAGAATTTTCTTTTAGGTTTGAAAAATTAAATTGCCCATTAGAATTAGTTAGTGCTTTTGTTTTAAAATTTTTTGAGCTAATAGAAACAGTTGCATCTTTTAATGATTGATTTGTTTGATTTAAAACTGTTCCGGTTAAATCAGTTTGCGCATTTGCAAAAATTAAAACGCCTAAAAAAAATAATGTTCCCAAAAACTTTTTCATTTTTCAAGTTTTTAAAATCAATAAATGGGAACAAGGAATAATGCGGAAGAATGTGCGGCATTAAAGCTCACCTTCCCTTCGCAGGTATTACCCTGTTCAGGTTCAGCGGGTGTAATCTCAGCCTTGCGATTTTATCGAAAAGCACCCCGAGGAATTCAAAGTTTAATCAACTTTGTTGCGCAAATTTATAAGAATTTAAATTGTTTGTAACCTTTTAATTAGTCGCACGTTTCAGAATAAAACCAAATTATGCAAAAGATATTTTTATGCTTGTTTTTAGTTATAGCAGGCTTTTCTTTAAATGCGCAGAATGTTGTGCACGATGCGAATGCACAGGTGAGAAACGTTGGATCATTTAATAAAATAAAAGTTTCAAGCGCGATTAGTTTGTATTTATCGCAAGGCAATACACAGGCAGTTGCTGTAAGTTCTGAAGACCCTAATGTAACCGCAAAAATTATAACAGAAGTAAGCAATGGCACTTTAAAAATTTATGTTGAAAACGGATTTTGGAATAAATGGAACTGGGGTAACAAACATTTGAGAGCTTATGTAACTTTTACGCAGCTTGAAATGTTAGATGCTTCAGGTGCGAGTAGCGTAGAACTAACCGACCCGATTAATGTTGGTGATTTCAAACTTGTATTATCTGGTGCCAGCAGCATGAAAGGCGATATAAAAGGCGGCAACTTCGATTTTGATGTAAACGGTGCGTCAACCGGAAAAATGAATATTAAAGCAACTTCCTTTAAGTTATCCGCCAGCGGTGCGAGCACTTTTAAAGGTGATGTTACTGCAGACAGGATGAATTATGATGTAAATGGCGCTTCTACTACAGATGTTGATGGCACTACATCCGAGTTGATTGTTTCAGCAAGTGGTGCAAGCAATTTCAGGGGACAAGATCTACAGGCAGAAAGTTGTAAGATTGAAGCTACAGGTGCATCATCAGCAAATATTAATGTAAGTAAAACAATTGACGCAACTGCCAGCGGCGCAAGCAGTATTCATTACAGTGGTGGCGCTTCCTTATCGAATGTTGATGTTAGCGGAAGTTCAACCGTAAAAAAAAGAAGTTAATAGATTGAATTAAGTTTTGCACGAAGCGCTAATGCTCTTATCTTTGCCGCCCACATCGCGAGGTAGAGCAGCGGTAGCTCGTCGGGCTCATAACCCGAAGGTCGGAAGTTCGATCCTTCCCCTCGCAACAAATACTAAGTCTCGTAACAATAACGAGACTTTTTTATTTTTAATGAATGATGAAATCAGGTTTTGTAAACATATTTGGTAAACCGAACGCAGGCAAGAGCACTTTGTTAAATGCTCTCGTTGGTGAAAAGCTAGCAATCGTTTCATCAAAAGTGCAAACAACAAGGCATCGGATAAAAGCATTTCTTTCAAAGCCTGGAGAATATCAAATCATTTTTTCAGACACACCTGGCATCATCGAGCCAAAATATAAACTGCATGAGCACATGATGCAGAATGTGAAAAGCGCTTTGGAAGATGCAGATATTTCTTTATTAATTGCAGATGCCACTGATGATAAAACTGACGTGGATAAACTGTTTAAAAGCCTGAAATTAAAGAATCAATCTATATTGATCTTAAACAAGATAGATAAACTGTCAAAAAATAAAGTTGAAGAAATAGAAACTTTCTATAAGCAGCAACCTTATGCGAAAAACTTAATTAAGATATCGGCTTTAAAACAGTCAAATCTTAATGAGTTATTATCGCTAATACTAAAACTTTTGCCTGAAGGTGAACCGTTTTATAATGAAGACGAGCTTTCAGATTTGCCAACAAGGTTTTTTGTAAGTGAATTGATTCGCGAAAAAATTTACGAATTGTTTGAAGAAGAAATTCCGTATCAAACTGCAGTTAATATCAATGAATTTAAAGAAAAGGAATCGCTGATAAAAATACAAGCTGATATAATTGTGCAACGTGAAAGTCAAAAAGCAATTTTATTGGGAGAGAAGGGAAGCGCAATAAAGAAACTTGGAACATTGGCAAGAGCTGAGATTGAAAAATTTCTTCAGCAAAAAATATTTTTGCAACTTTTTGTAAAGGTGAAACCGAAATGGCGAGACAATGAATTGCAGTTAAGAGAATATGGATATTAACTTGTTGATTTCTGATTTTGAGATGTCTGATTTAAGCATGACGTTATCAAATCAGACATCATTAAATCAGAAATGAATTATGGGTTTTACAGTGGCAATAACAGGTAGACCAAACGTTGGAAAAAGCACTCTGTTCAATCGTTTGCTTGAACAACGCAAAGCGATCGTTGATAACATAAGTGGTGTAACAAGAGATCGGCAATATGGCATAGCAGATTGGAATGGAAAATCATTCAATGTAATTGATACTGGTGGGTTTGTACCGGATAGTGAAGATATTTTTGAAACCGAGATCCGTAAACAGGTTCATATTGCAATTGAAGAGGCAGACGCTATAATTTTTATGACAGATGTAACGTCAGGCATTACACATTTAGATGAAAGCATGGCTGAAATTTTACGTCGTACAACAAAGCCGGTTTTTTTAGTGGTGAACAAAGTTGATAACAACGATCGTCAGTTAGATGCAACAGAATTTTATAGTCTTGGTTTTGAAAATATTTTTTTCTTAAGCAGCATGAGTGGAAGTGGAACCGGGGAATTATTGGATGCGTTAGCTGCTTTAATGCCCGAAGAAGAAAGAGAATCAGAAACAAACGAATTACCGCGCTTTGCAATAATTGGTCAGCCGAATGTTGGAAAATCTTCTTTATTAAATGCCTTGGTTGGAAAAGAGCGCACCATTGTAAGTGATATTGCCGGCACAACGCGTGATACTATTCACACGCATTATAACCTGTTTCAAAAAGATTTTGTTTTAATTGATACGGCGGGTTTGCGTAAAAAAAATAAGGAGAAAGATGACCTGGAATTTTATTCTGTTATCCGGGCAATTAATGCAATGGACGAAGCTGATGTTTGTTTGTTGTTGATTGATGCGGAAAAAAATATAACCGCGCAGGATGTGAGTATTTTTTCTTTGGCTACACGAAAAGGGAAAGGCATTGTTTTATTGGTGAACAAATGGGATTTAATTGAAAAATCGACACACACCGCTAAAGATTATGAAAAGCAGTTGAAAGAAAAAATTGCACCATTCACAGATGTTCCCGTCATTTTTATTTCAGCAAAAGATAAAACGAGAATTTTTAAAGCGATGGAAGTTGCTTTGCGGGTTTATGAAAATCGCAAACGCAAAATTTCAACAAGCAAGTTGAATGAAGTAATGCTAAAAGCAGTTGAAGCGTATCATGCGCCGGTTGTTCGCGGGCATTCAGTAAAAATAAAGTACATCACACAACTGCCAACTGCAGTTCCTTCGTTTGCATTTTTTACAAACTTTCCTGATGATATTAAAACGCCTTATAAAAATTATTTAGAAAATCAGTTGCGTTCTGCTTTTGATTTTAAAGGCGTGCCCGTTAGAATATTTTTCAGAAAAAAATAGTTGAAAAATTTTGCAGCATTTGCTGATAGAATTTTTTCGATGAGCCTGCCCGGGATTATTTCGTGCATGTTTGTTTTTCATTTGTCTCAATGAATGCTTCGCATTTGAAGTGGAAAGCACGGTGAAGATTCGCGCTTGGCCTTTGTGCTGTACTTGAAATATAAAGCCCGTACTATCGCTCAGTAGTTTTAAATGTTGGTGGCACAAAAATTATTTCTTCACCCAACCCACAAAGAAAATTTTATACACCTGCACGGAAGCGGAAATAATAAACACGGCGCCCATAATAATGTTGAGAATTTTATGGCTCGCTTTTAATTTTCTTATAAGCCAACTGCCGCCATGAATATAAATTGCCTGCCCGCTTAATGTGCCGAGTCCTGCACCAAGCGTAAAGAAATTAAAGTCTGCAAACGTTGGTTTTACAACACCATTTTGTATAAAATAAGTTCCCCAAAAAAACCAAAACGGAATTTGCATTGGGTTAACAGCGCTAAGCATTAAACCCAATAAAAAACGATGGATTTTATTATTAATGAGAAAACCTTTGCTTTTGGGTTCTGTTTGCTTTATAGCTTTTCTTATGCTTATAAAACCAAGCACATAAAAAAGTATAACTGTAAACCAGCTTACATAATTAAACAGCATTTTATTGTTCATGAGCCAATGACTGCTGTTTAGTGCAATGCGTAAATACGTTACCTCAACAATAGCGCCTGCAATGCTAAAGAGCCATGCATTTTTATAGCTTTCCTGAACAGAAATCTGCGTTGCTAAAACGTTTAAATTACCTAATGGTAATTGTCCTAAAAAACTAATTGAAAAACCGGCAAAAAAAACAGGAAGCAGATCAATCATGTTTTGTTTTTAAATGTTGCATTGCAGGTCTAATTTTTTCATGAGTTTGGTATTGCGTTGTGATTGCCGCAACATTTTCATCCCTTTCAAAAAAGGAATATATTTTTCTCCCTGTTTATAATTTATTCTACCAATCTTATACATGTGTTTCCAGTGTTCTGCAATAATTTTTATTGCCTGACTGTAAGTTAATCCAATATCATAAATATGATTGGGCTCGCTGCCTACGCCATTATATTCAAGAATAGAAATATTTTTTCCTTGTTTTAAATCTTCGATTGAAGTTGTTTTAATATCATAACGACCATAATAAAATTGCTTGCTGCATAAATTTATATTGTTCATTGTATTTAAAAGGTCATCATCAATTTCATTTTTTAAATTAATAAAATTTGCGCCGCGATTATGATTGCCCAATTCATTTAAAAAATAAATTTTATTTGCAGGAATTATATCATTTAGATTTTTTTCGTGCTTGATCTTTTGTTCATCCGCAATCATAAAAGCTTTCGGATGATTTTCTATTAATTGTTTTAAGGTTGATTTTCCATCGCCTTTTACGTGCAAATATTTTTTTTCAATTAGTCCGGTAACTATCCCTTTTTTACTGCCGGGATAACGAACATAAAAAACACTTAGTTCAAGCGGCAGTGTTATCATCTCCTGAATTAAGTAGGTAAATGGCAATAGCGCGTGATACGATTTGAGTTGTTGTTCGGTTTCGATTTTTCTAAATAATAATCCTTTTGTTCCAACATCTGGCTTTACCGCAACAGGAAAATGAAGACCGGCTTTTTGCATGCGACACACAACATTTTCAAATTTTTCTGATGGCGCTACATAAATACCTGCCGGCGAAAATTCGGCAGGCAAATTTTCAAACATCTCACGCTTTGTTTCGCCTTCAAATCCGCTGAAATGCATAGTTGGATTTACATTTGAGAAAAACCAGAAGTGCCTGCTCTTTATCCAATAATATAGCCAAACAAAAATGAATGGCGTATAAATTACATTAAACGGTAAACGTTCCCAGTTAAAAGTTTTCTTCAACCGATTGCTTTTAAATGCGCAAAAATAACGTTGCAGCTTTAAGCAACAACAGTTTGTTTGAATAAGGTGGATTGTTTTATTTTTGAATTGATCAATAATAAATATTATGCAAATTCCACGCATGGCAGATATGATGGCAAACGGTGAAACCCCTGAAATTTTATTTTGGGTTGGATGTGCCGGAAGTTTTGATCAGCGTGCGCAAAAAATCACAAGAGCTTTTGCTAGTATATTAAATAAAGTTGGAATTAAATATGCTATTCTTGGTAAAGAAGAAGCGTGCACAGGAGATCCGGCAAGAAGATCAGGCAATGAGTTTTTATTTCAAATGATGGCGTATAACAATATTCAAATTTTAAATGGATATGGCATCAAAAAAATTGTAACAGCTTGCCCGCATTGCTTTAATATTTTTAAAAATGAATATCCTGTTCTTGGCGGTAACTATGAAGTGATGCATCATACAACATTTCTTCAGCAATTGATAGATGAAGGGAAAATAAAATTGAAAGAAGGCGGAAGCTTTAAAGGAAAGAAAATTACTTATCACGATAGTTGTTATCTCGGTCGTGCAAACAATATTTATGAAGCACCGCGCAAAGTGCTTGAAATGTTAGATGCAGAATTAATTGAAATGAAACGCTGTCGCAGCAAAGGCTTGTGTTGTGGCGCAGGCGGCGCGCAGATGTGGAAGGAAGAAGAAAAAGGGACAACGCGTATAAATTTTGAAAGGAGTGAAGAAGCTGTTAACACTGGAGCAAACATTATTGCAGCAGCTTGCCCATATTGTAATACGATGCTCACTGATGGCGTAAAAAATAAAGAAAAAGAAAATGATGTGAAGGTGATGGATGTCGCAGAATTAATTGCAACAGAAATGGAGTAAGCTATTTTATTACAGCAGATTCAGTTCAACTAATTTCTCTCTTAAATTTTCCGCAGAAGTAAAATGAATTGCATGAAAGCCGATGTTAGCTGCCGATTGAACGTTTCTTACATTATCATCAATGAATACACAATTTTCTGCATGAAGATTATATCTGCTTAAAAGCAAATGAAAAATTTCTTTACCAGGCTTAATTAACTTTTCATCACCTGAAACAACAATGCCGTCGAATAATTTTAAAAAATTAAAACGTTCTAATGCAACGGGAAATGTTTCTGCTGACCAATTCGTTAATCCATACACTTTAAACTTGTTTTTCAGTTCATGTAATATTTCGACGGTTTCATAAATTTCGCCATTCAGCATTTCTTCCCATCTTCCATAATACGCTTCAATAAATTCTGCATGTTCAGGAAATTGTTGTTTTAAAATTGCTGTTCCTTCTTCCAGCGAACGTCCTTTATCTTGTTGCACATTCCACTCATCCGTACAAATATTTTTTAAAAACCATTCCATCTGTTCTTCATCATCTATGAGCGTTTTATACAGATGTCGCGGATTCCAGTCAATCAATACTCCACCAAAATCAAAAACGATTGTATCAATATTTTTAAAATTATTTTTCAATTATTTCTTTATATAGTTCAACAATTTCATGCACTTGTTTTGTGAGTGAATAATTTGCTTCGACAAATGCCCGTGCTTTTAAGCTCTCGTTTTTAAACCTCTCTTTGTTTGATGCATACTCTACAATAACTTCTGCAATTTCATTTGCGTTAAATTCATCAAACTTGTAGCCAAAACCATTTAATGCTAATTGTTTTATTCCGCCAACATTACTTACAACGGGCACACAACCTGTGCTCATCGCTTCCATAATGGCAAGCGGTAATCCTTCAAAATCGCTGGTGAGTAAAAATATATCGATGCGTTTATATGCAGCAACTGTATCAGACAACATGCCTGGCAATTCAATTTTGCCCTGCATGTTCAATTCATTTATTTTATTGCGCAGCATTTCATCATCTGGTCCATCACCCACCATTAAAAATTTTATATCCGGATTTATTTTGTTTACAACCGCGGCAACTTCAACCCATTTATCTACTCTTTTCTGCGGACGAAATCTTGCCACTAAACCAACTGTAAAATTTTCATTTAAATTTTCTGCATTGCGATGTGCATTAGAAAATTTATCTGTGTTGATGCCATTTAATATTGTTACAGATTTTTTTGTTTTGAAAAATTTTCCTTTATGCGATTGTTTAATTACTTCACTTACTTCATGCGACACAGGAATGATGCAATCAAAAAAACTATAAGTTAATCCACTTAAATAATAATTGTATTTAGCATAAAATGTAACGAGGTTATGCTCGCTGTAAATAAATTTTGTTTTGCGGTTAAATAGCTTTGCCGGAATTGTCATCCATCCTGCAACAGGCAAATGCATGTGCACCACATCATATTTATCTGCAATGATGTGGCGCAAAAATTTTGCATAAGCAATTAAAAATTTCCACGTAGTTATTTTATAATAATGAATTGAATGGACGTTTGGTTTTACTTCTTCAACCAAACCTAATTTCTTGTGATCAAGAATGTATAAATCAGATTCAACATGTTCTTTAAAATAAGGATGCGCAAAACATTCGCGCAGCAAAACTTCTGCGCCGCCATAACTAAAAACACGAATTACATGAGCAACTTTTAATTTCCTTTCCATCTTAATTTATCAACTAATTATAAGGTCCGGTAATTGCCAGGATCTGTTGTTTGATCTCTTCAGGCATCGCGCTTTTTTTTGTTGCCGATGCACGTTCATTCCTGTTATCAACAATCATATTTTCAAGATATGCATCTACTTTTTCTGAGGGCGGCAATTGCATAAATTCCATCATTCTGTAAATAAAATTTCTTGCATCTTTTACAAAATCTTCGTAGCGGCATTCGTACACATTTAAATGCAGCTTTGCAATTTCATCCTGCGTTGTCTGCATTAATTTTTTGTATTGAAGCGCCGTTATCAATGCAGGCTTATCTTTTATCGTTTCGGCATAAGCAATTTCTTCAGGCGTATAAGCACCGCGCCACCAAAGTTTATTGATACCCATTCGTTGCCAGAAACCAACTTCAAGCCATGAACGAACAGTAGCAACGGGCTCGCGAATTACATTTACTATAAGCGCATCAGGAAAAATGCTGGTTAAATATTCCAATCTTGCCGGTCCGGTAAATTTCATGATCAATCTTTTTTTGTCCTGGTATTTTACCTGCTTTGCAAGGAAAGAGCGAATATGTTTTTTTTCCTGATCAGTTGCTTTTTCATTCAATAAAAATCCGCGTGAGAAATCTATGCGCTTGCCTGTTATATGTTCCCAAAAATTATAGCGTTCAATCGGGTTAAATAAGATCAAATTAAATTTTGACTGATTTTTTTGTCGCGTGTTTTTACTTACCCCAACGTATTTATAAAATTTTGAAAAGCACCAGAGTTTGTTATTGAAAACCCGGCGAAGCAAATTGATCAATGGTGTAAAAAAAATTATTTCCTGCCAGTTAGAATGCCAGGCTAAATCTTCATGCTGAAAAATAATTTCTGAAATTATTGTTGTGCCGGAACGTCCGCTGCCAATAATGATAATTGGTTTTTCAAGATATTTCTCATTAGCAGGTTTCATCATTTTATGTTAACGCATCAACATTAGCTGTTTATTAATTCTGAAATCTGTTGTTTTGTTTCTTCAGAAATTTCACTGTGTACACTTGCTGCTTTGCGATCATTACGATTTGCAATAGATAATTTATCCATGAATTTATCTACAAGCGCAGAAGGATGAAGATGAAGGAAGGTCATCATGTCAGCAATAAATGCTTTAGGATTCTTTACAAAATCTTCATAAGAAGCAGTGTAAATATCAGGATGCATTTTATCTATTTCCTGTTGCGTTGTTTCCATTAATTTTTTATACTGAAAAGCAGCAAACAAAAATTTATTTGAAGAAAATTCTTGCGCTTTTTTTAATTCATCTTCTGAATAAGCGCCTTGCCACCAAAGCTGATTTGTAATTTGTTCATTCCAGTAAATTTCCATCCATGAGCGAATAGTTGAAACCGCATCACGGTAAATATTTACAAATTGCGCATCAGGAAAAATACTCATTAAATATTCTATGCGGGCAGGACCGGTTATTTTTAAAGCAAGTCTTTTTCTTTTTTGATACTTTACAATTTTTGCAAATACAGTGCGAATATATTCGCGTTCCTGCTCTGTTGCTTTCTCATTTAATAAAAAGCTTCTTGAAAAATCTATGCGCTTACCTGTAACAGCTTCCCAAAAATCGTAACGCTCAATCGGGCGAAATAACATGTAGTTGCTAAACGATTTGTTGTTCTGCGTGTTCATGCCTATCACACGCCACCATTTATTATCAAATAAACGCCGCAAATAATTTATCGGCGGAAATTTTGGAAACAACTCCTGGTAATTAGAATGCCATGCAAGATCTTCATGCTGAAAAATTATTTCCGAAATAACGGTGGTTCCGGAGCGTCCTGTACCAAAAATTATTATTGGTTTTTCAAGAAGACCTTCATTCTTTGAAAGAAAATTATTCATGGTTAGCGATATTAATTTTTAAGAAGCGAAGGATCGCTTTTCTCAATATCTTTTTTTATATCTGATGCTAATCTTTCTGAAAAAGCATGTGCACCTACATCGTTCAAATGCACATTATCATAAAAGTATTCTTTCTTGTAAAATGCGGTATCGAAAGAATAATCAAAATAAGTTACGTTGTATTTTTTTAGTATAGGTAAAAATTGTTGCAATGTTGGTGATGTAGTAAATTTTTGAACATAATATGGTGATTGAACAACATACAATTTTATGTTGCGGCTTACAACTGCTTTTATAAAATCTTCAAAATAATTTTTAGACACAGAATCGTATGTTTCGGGCACGTCTGTAATTTTTGGTAACACATCTGCTACGCCTACGCCATGCACGGGTAAATAACCATTTTCAGTAACGCGATTGGTTTTTTTCTTTTTTATATTTAAAAGTAAAGGCAAAGCCTGCGAATTAAACTCCTGCAAAACGGAAGCTTTTGCAATAAGCATTTCTTTCGGAAAAAGTTCTTTTGCTATTCGCTGAAACGAAGTATCTGAATCTATGTAAGGCATCATTAAAGATGCGAGAATGAGTTTACTATTTGCAGTGGTGTGTGCTACAGATTCCTTAGCATTTAAATCGAAGATGATAATTTTTGGTGTGTGATGGCGAAGCATAGCATTTGCCACAACATCAGTATAAATAATATTTGTTTGTTCACGACCAGCATTAAAACAAGATAAGCCTAAAGTATCTGCAAAAATATTTGACACGTATCCATGTACTGTTCTTGAGCTACCAAAAATATATATGTCTTCAGTTGGAGTTTGCGTTACATGTGCAAAAGCTTTTGCGTCCGGCGTTGGATATTTTTCATAAGCATACTTAATCAATCCACCAATACCTCTGTCAATTAAAAAAAGAAAGAAGGCGAGTATTAGTAATTTTTTTAAAAAACGCAATACATGTTTTGTTTCTTCCTTCGTCATAATAATTTACTCCGTATCTAAAATTGAAAATAAATAAACTGTCCGCCGTTGAAAACACCGATCATAAGAATTAATGCCAATATTATTAGATAGCCGGTATATCTTACTACAACCGAGCTGTGACCAATTACTTTAACTTTCGGAAAAAATTCCTGAACAAATTCTACACTTAATAAACAACCTATTGCAATAAGACAGTAATAGAAATTTATAGGCGGAGTTCCCTTAAAGAAATTC
>DASZUY010000078.1:0-10104 GCA_035547495.1 Parafilimonas sp.
TGTTATGCCATGTGCTTGCGCTCCAATATTGAAAAATGCAATAACCGCTTCCCTGGTTTTGATACGACAAACAATATTGAACAATAGAGTTTGTAACACCACCATCTAAATCAAACCCGCCGCCATCTGCAGCGCCGGGAGAGGTTTTATTTTTAAAAGAAAGACAATGTTGAATGATCACGCTGTCTGCTTCATAAGCCCAAATTCCAACAGGTCCGTTGCCGATGCGCGGCATATCCCAGCCATTATTTGTAGCCATGCAATGATCAATCAAAACGTTTGTGCAATGACCAACAACAATTCCATTGCCGCTATGATTTGTAAGATTCGACGGATCGCCCGGATTGTTTACAGTAGAGCAGTTTGTGATAATAAGATTACGTGTATGAAGTTTATCGTTGAAATCACCTTCCACACCAATACCTGCTGCGCCATTATCATGCGCAGAAATATTATTAAGCATTGTGTTGATGCAATTATATAACTGCAATCCTGATTTTTGAAAACCGCTTACATCAACGTTTGAAATGTTTATGTTGTTACAATCGCTGATGCTGATGCCGGGTTTTGTATTGCCGTTTTTCCTGCCGGAGCCTTTGCAAATTATATTTTTTACGTTGATGAATGAGGATTGATAAATTGAGATCGCAGTTCCTTTTTTTGCATTGATCAATGCATTGCCATTTCCGTACGAAGTAATGATAACAGGCTTTCCCGCAGTTGCATTTATTGTAAGAACAATACTATCGTTAAAAACTTCATTGCCTTTTAAAAGAATTGAATCTCCTGCATTAAAATGAATTGTTTTTATATGTGAAAGTGTTTTAAATGGATGATCGATCGATCCATCGTTCTTATCGTTGCCTTCATTGCTGAAATAGTAAGAAGTTCTGTTTGTGAATTGAGAAGGTAATGCCTTCGATGTTGAGACAATAACAAAAAATAGAATGATTAAAATAATTTTTGCTGACATACACAACCGTTCTTGTAAAATCTAATGTAACTTTTATTCAAATTCTATCGTAACAATCTTTTCTAATCTGGTGATTATATTACACCTTTCGCGCTAATAAGGTTCACAAATTTTTTTTGCTTCATCAATACTAAAATGGCTGAAAAGTTCCATAATTATTTTGAAGAGGTGATTTCTGGCGTTTATCTTTATCATTAAACAATAACTGCTATCTTGAAATCTGCTTCAATTAAAAAATATATACACCAGTATAGAATGCTGGTTGCGGTTGATTGCATCATATTTGGTTTTGATGGATTGAATTTAAAATTATTGGTTATTCAAAGAGGCTTCGAGCCGGAAAAAGGAAGATGGAGTTTAATGGGTGGATTTGTTCAGGCTGATGAAAGCATTGATAATGCAGCTGCGAGAGTATTAAAGCAACTGACCGGGTTAGAAAATGTATATCTTGAACAACTATACGCTTTCGGCGATCCCTATCGTGACCCTGCGGAAAGAACGGTTTCTATTGCATATTTCAGCTTGATTGATATCAACAAATACGAACAACAAATTAGCCACGAATACCATGCAGAATGGTTTCCTTTAAAAAAGATTCCTTCGTTAATATTTGACCATAAAGAAATGATTAAAATGGCGCAGGATAAACTGCGGTACAAAGCGGCTTTTCATCCTGTTCTATTTGAACTGCTGCCTGAAAAATTTACTCTTCCGCAGTTACAAAATTTATATGAAGAAGTGTATGAATCAGTGATGGATAAAAGAAATTTTAGTCGTAAAATATTATCAACCGGCTTGTTGGTGAAACAAAATCAGAAAGAAAAAGAAACCTCAAAAAAAGGTGCATATTATTATAAGCTCGACAAGAGAAAGTACATGCATAACTTCAATGCGTTTCTAAATTTTGTTCCTAATCACAAAATATAAATGTCATAAATAGAATTACTTTTTAGGCAGTTTTGAAACACTGGATTTTGGTTGTTTCAGATTTGGTAAGAATGCAGTTAGCAAACCAATCAACGGTAAAAACGCGCAAAGATTATAAACATGTTCGATGCTTGTTTTATCTGCAAGAATTCCTAAAACTGCAGAACCTAAGCCGCCCATTCCAAATGCAAAACCAAAAAATAACCCGGAGACCATTCCTACTTTGCCTGGCAATAATTCCTGTGCATAAACAAGAATTGCAGAAAATGCAGAAGCGATAATTATTCCTATAAATATACTAAGCACGCATGTAAAAAATAATGAAGCGTGCGGAAGAATTAAAGTAAATGGCGCAGCGCCAAGTATAGAAAACCAGATAACATATTTTCTTCCAAACCTGTCACCAAGCGGACCACCTAATATTGTTCCTGCAGCAACTGCTAACAAGTATATGAATAAATAAATCTGCGATGTTTGAACCGAAACATGAAACTTATGAATGAGATAAAAAGTATAATAACTCGTCATGGAAGCGAGGTAGAAATACTTTGAAAAAATCAATACCAATAAAATAATAATGCTCGTTGTAATTCTGCCTTTTGATAAATGAACAGTGTTCTCAAAATGTTTTGCTTTTGGTTTTCTCTTCAATGAAAACAAATGCGCTTTGTACCAAAAACCCAACCGGCTTAAAACAACGATGGCTAAAAATGCAAGTACAGAAAACCACAAAATACTTGACTGTCCGTGCGGCACAATAATTAACGCTGCAAGCAAAGGTCCGATTGAGCTGCCCGCATTTCCGCCCACCTGGAAAATGGATTGCGCTAAGCCGCGCCTGTTGCCTGCAGCCATGTATGCAACTTTTGATGCTTCAGGATGAAATACCGATGAACCAATGCCAATCAACCCAACCGACACCAACAACATTGCGTAAGATGATGCTTGCGATAATAAAACCAATCCAATCAAACTAAAGGTCATTCCTGTTGCTAAAGAAAATGGTTGTGGTTTTTTATCTGTGTACGTTCCAACAAGTGGTTGCAGTAATGATGCGGATAACTGAAAAGTAAGTGTAATAAATCCAACCTGTGCAAAATTTAAATGAAAAGTATTTTTTACAATTGGATAGATAGAAGGAATGAGCGATTGAATCGTGTCATTCAATAAATGCGAAAAACTGATGGCTAATAAAACAGAAAATATTGTTTGTGGCTGAATTGCTTCAGCACCTGCTTGTTCAGCTTTCATAAAATGAAGCCGCAAAAATACAATTGGTGTTTAAGAAAAGTAAAAGCAAAATTTACATCAGCCACAATTATTAATTTTGTACAATGAAATTTGAATACAAACATTTATTGCCTGCAGATTTTAGTGATGATTCGCGTGTATGGATTTATCAAAGCAACCGTTTGTTTACAATTAGCGAAGCTTTACAAATTGAAGATATATTGAATGATTTGGTGGCGAATTGGAAAGCACATGGTGCGCCTGTAAAAGGTTATGCAAATTTATTCTTCGGTCAATTCATAATATTAATGGCTGATGAAAATGCAACAGGTGTTAGTGGTTGCAGCATAGATAGTGTTGTGCGCATCATTCAGCAAATAGAAAAACAATTTAGTGTTGAAATGTTTAACTGGCAAAATCTTGCATTTGTTGTAAAAGATAAAGTGCAGATTATTCCGCGCCAGCAATTCAGTTATGCGATAGAAAATAATTTCATCACGCCACAAACATTATTTTTTAATAATGTTGTTGCGAATAAAAAAGATTTAGAAGAAAACTGGATGGTTCCGGTTGAACAAAGCTGGCTGAAAACAAAATTAAAATCTGCGGTATAAAGAGCGGAAGACGGGACTCGAACCCACCACCCTCAGCTTGGGAAGCTGATGCTCTACCAGATGAGCTACTTCCGCTTTTGCACGAAAATAAAGGTTTTTAATTATTAACTATTATTCCAGCTATAAACTGCCCTGTCATTGTGTCTCAATTCAATATCTTTGCAAATCAATTTTTAATGATGCTCGATTTGGTGGAAGAAAAAGTGCATGACGAAGTAAGGCAAGGCGAAGCTTTTGCGCCTTTTGCTAATGATGTAAATCAATACAACAAAAAATTCTACATAGAAAGTTATGGCTGTCAAATGAATTTTAGTGATAGCGAAATTGTAGCTTCTATTTTACAAAGCCAGGGTTTTGGCGCAACAAGAAATTTTGAAGAAGCAGATTTGGTTTTATTGAATACATGTTCTATTCGTGAGAAAGCAGAACAAACAGTTCGTAAACGTTTAACCGAGTTCAGGAAAATAAAAGAGGTAAACCCGGGATTGCTGGTTGGTGTGTTGGGTTGCATGGCAGAAAGACTCAAATCAAAATTATTAGAAGAAGAAAAACTGGTTGATATTGTTGTTGGTCCTGATGCATACAGAACATTGCCCGTTTTAATTGAAGAAGCAGAAACAGGACAAAAATCTGTGAATGTTTTGTTGAGTCGCGATGAAACGTATGCTGATATTTCTCCGGTGCGATTAGACAGCAATGGCGTTACCGCTTTTATTTCTATCATGCGTGGCTGTAATAATATGTGCAGCTTTTGTGTTGTGCCGTTTACACGTGGAAGAGAGCGCAGCCGTGATGCATATTCCATCGTGAATGAAGCAAAAGATTTATTTGAGAGAGGTTATAAAGAAGTAACGTTACTTGGTCAGAATGTTGATAGTTATTATTGGCGAGATGAACAAAATAATGAACTTGTAACATTTGGAAAATTGCTTGAAAAAGTTGCACAAGTTTCTCCTGAGTTGAGAGTGCGTTTCAGCACATCACATCCAAAAGACATTACAGATGAAGTGTTATTTACGATGGCGAAATATGAAAACATTTGCAATTACATTCATTTGCCGGTTCAAAGCGGAAGCACACGTGTGTTGCAATTGATGAACAGAACATATACGCGTGAATGGTACATCGCAAAAGTGAATCGTATAAAAGAAATTATTCCTGATTGCGGAATTAGCTCAGATATCATTGCGGGTTTTTGTACAGAAACAGAAGACGACCATTTGGATACATTAAGCATTATGCAAAGCAGCGCTTACGACATGAGCTATATGTTTTTTTATAGTGAGAGACCAGGCACTTTAGCAGCTCGGCGATATAAAGATGATATTGCTGAAGATGTGAAGAAAAGAAGGCTGAAAGAAATTGTTGACTTGCAGGGAAAGCTTTCATATGAAAGCAATAAAAAAGATGTTGGAAAAACTTTTAAAGTTTTAATTGAAGGCGACAGTAAAAAGAGCGATGCAGAATGGAAAGGAAGAAATTCGCAAAACAAAATGATTGTTTTTCCTAAAGAAAATTATGGTTACAAAAAAGGAGATTATGTTTTTGTGAAAGTGAGCGATTTTACGCAAGCAACATTAATTGGTGAAGTGGTAAACAATGATTGAATTAATTCAAAATAACATAAATGCAATTGCTGATGCTTGTAAAAAACATCACGTAAAAAAGCTTTTTGTTTTTGGAAGCGCGGCGAGAAACAATGACTTTACAAGTAAAAGTGACATTGATGTTCTCGTAAATTTTGAAACCTTACCGCTCGAAACAAATGAGCAAGTTTTTTATGTTGTTGAAAACAGGGATAAATTACAGGAACAATTAAAAAACATATTTAACAGAGAAATTGATTTAATTGAAGAAGAAAAAATTTCAAATAAATATTTGAGATACTTTATAAACAAAGAGAAAAAATTGTTGTATGAAGTATCGTAATATATCGGTTTGGTTGGAAGATATATTAAAAGCGATTCAAGAAATAGAAAGTTTCACTGAGGATATCACTTCTTATTATCAATTCCTCGAAAGAAGAATAGTTGTTCTCGCAACTGAAAGGAACTTTGAAATAATTGCGGAAGCTTTAAAAAAGGCTTTACAATCGAATGCTCAATTGCCAATAACAAATTCTAAAAAAATTATTGGCCTGCGAAATATTATCAATCACGAATATTATGAAGTTGAGTATGACAGAATTTGGATGATTATTGTAAAAGATTTGCCTGTTCTGAAATTAGAAGTAAAAAAGATATTGGAAGAATATGAACGAAAATTAGATTTAAACGAATTATAATGGCAGAAATACAATCAATAAAAAACAGGTTTGGAATAATAGGAAACTCACCGGCGCTTAATTATGCAATACAAGTTGCCATGCAGGTTTCATCAACCGATTTAAGCGTTTTAATTGTTGGCGAAAGCGGTGTTGGTAAAGAATCATTTTCTCAAATTATACATGCATTATCAGCAAGAAAACATAATGCCTTTATTGCGGTGAACTGCGGTGCTATTCCGGAAGGAACAATCGACTCAGAATTATTTGGTCATGAAAAAGGTTCATTCACCGGAGCCGTTGATAGTCGTAAGGGTTATTTTGAAACGGTAAGCGGCGGAACAATTTTTTTGGATGAGATAGGAGAAATGCCCATTGGTACACAGGCGCGTTTGTTACGCGTTTTGGAAACGGGAGAATTCATTCGTGTAGGTTCATCAAAGGTGCAAAAAACAGATGTGCGTGTTATTGCTGCAACGAATAAAGATTTGTACGAGTCAACACAAAACAGAAAATTTCGCGAAGATTTATATTACCGTTTAAGCACCGTACCAATTCGTGTTCCTGCATTAAGAGATCGCAAAGAAGATATTCTTTTATTGTTCAGAAAATTTGTAATTGATTTCGCCGAGCGCTATAAAACAACACCTGTTCAATTGGATGATGAGGCAAAAAACATGTTAATTAACTACTCGTGGCCGGGTAATGTGCGCGAATTAAAGAATATTGCAGAACAATTATCTGTGTTGAGCACTAATCAAACAATAACAGCAATAGACCTGCAAAAGTTTTTGCCCGAAAAAAATATAAATCGTTTGCCTGTGCTTTCTTCAACACAACATGCGCCGGCAGGCGAGTTTGCTAACGAAAGAGAAATTTTGTACAAGCTTTTTTTCGACATGAAAAAAGATGTTACAGAATTGAAGAAGATGTTTTTGGAAATTTTAAAGAATCCTGCTCTTGCAGGCAATGCAGCAGAGTATTTGCAAAAAGATCATGCGCTAAATGGAAGCGAATACAATGCTCCTGTTTTATCTTCCGGGCAATCAACCTCGCTTCCGTCAAACATACAGCAAGGAAATCAGCCCGTAATTCTTCCTCATAACGAAGAAATACATGCACATGAAGAAGTGGAAGAATCACTTAATATTAGTGATAAAGAAAAGGAACTTATTATAAAGGCGCTAAAAAAACATCGCGGAAAAAGAAAAGATGCCGCGCTTGATTTAGGCATCAGCGAAAGAACATTATACAGAAAGCTGAAAGAATATGATATTGATGAATAGTAAGCTGTCGGCAGTCACTGGTCCACGGTCCACGGTACGTTATCTATGGTCCATCGTCTATGGTCTATGGTCATTAATTTTTATCACAATGCTGTTTTCTTCCTGCGGCGTTTACACTTTTCATGATGTGTCAATCGACTATTCAAAAATAAAAACAGCAAGGGTAGCATATATTGATAATAAGGCGCGGTACATCAACCCGCAATTGAGCCCAAAGATTACAGATGCATTAAAACAAAAAATAAATAATTATACAAAACTAACGCTCACGAATAGCGATGATGCAAACTACCAGATAAGCGGTTATATAAGCAGGTACGATGTTTCAACTTCGGCCATCAGCTCTAATCAATCTGTAACAAACCGCTTAACAGTTGCAGCCACTATTACGTTTGTAAATACTGTGGATAACAAGACAGATAATTTTACCGTGAGTCGCGATTTTGATTTTCCTGCAACACAAACTTTGCAGCAGGCAGAGAACTCAGGCACTTTTCAAAGTGACATGATAAGCCAGCTGACCGATGAAATATTCAATCATATTTTTTCTAACTGGTGATTCGATTGTATTTTCACTTTTTCAAGCATGTTATCATATTCTGAAAATATTCTTCAGGCACTCACAGGCAAATCTTCTATTAATGATGTAAGCGAAGATGAGCTTAAAAATATTGCAGATAACTATCCTTATTTTGGTGCGGCGCAATTTCTTCTTGCAAAAAAATTAAGCTTAACAAAGGCTGACGATCATAAACAAGCTATTCAGAAAGCCGCTTTACATTTTACAAATGAATTGTGGTTGCATTATAATTTTTTTGAAGAAGAAACATTGTCAAATGATATTAATGTTTTAAATAAGGAAGAAAAGATTCCGGAGATTCAGCAAACATCAATTGATGAAATAAGCATTCCAGATATTGAAGTTGTTAAACCAGGAGAAGTAAGTATAGCTGAAAAAGAAAATAAAGAAGAAACTGAGACAATAGAAGATGCTTCTTCATCAACACAACAAGAAAATAAGTTTGAAGATTCACTATCTCCCGGTTTAGACGAAGAACAAACAGAGTTACTTGATGAACCTGAAACTAATGAAAGACTGAGTAATCTTTTAAAAGAACAGGCTGCTGAGTTTGAAAAACCTGTTGAGGAAACAGAACTTCCTGTTGAAACTACACCTCCGCATCGTATTGATTATTTCGAATCACAAGGAATAAAATTAGAAGAAGATAAAGCGAATGATAAATTAGGAAAACAGTTAAAGCGCTTTACTGATTGGCTAAAGCAAATGAAGCGCGTAAATCCTAATTTAAATAATATGGAAACAGATGCAATTGCAGAATCGCAGGTGCAAAATTTGGCTGAACATTCTAATGAACCTAAAGAAGTGGTAACAGAAGCCATGGCAGAAGTTTTGCTTATGCAGGGCAAGCCAGAGCAGGCAATTCTTATTTATGAAAAATTAAGTTTTATTAATCCCTCCAAATCCGCTTACTTTGCGGCAAAAATTCGCGAATTAAAAGCTTAAATAATGACTTTCCTTTTATTTATTTTGATTGTACTTGCGTGTGTGATTTTGTCTTTATTGATCTTGATCCAAAATCCTAAGGGCGGCGGTTTAAGCGGTACAATTGCAGGTTTTAATAACCAATTCATGGGTGTTAAGCAAACGAATGATGTGCTTGAAAAGGGCACCTGGCTGTTTGTTTCAATCTTAAGTGTGCTCTGTATTGTTTCTGTTTTATTTATAAGCAATGCATCGGGAAATAACAGCGCCAAAGATTTGCAGAATATAAATACTTCTACTGTTCCTACGCAACAGGCGCCGGTAAATCAGCAGCAAACACCTCCGAAAACGTTTAACTTAGGCGACTCACAAAAAAATAAATAGTATAAACTTTTTTTGCCCGATAGTATAAGGGTAGTACATCAGATTTTGGTTCTGAGAGTCTTGGTTCGAATCCAGGTCGGGCAACAATCAGCCTCGCATTTGCGAGGCTGATTTGTTTTAAAAAAAAATTATGAACTGAAAATATTATTGTTTGCTTTTGAAATTTGTTTTTGAATTTTATAAAAAAATTTATGGCGGAACAATTCATCGTAACTGTAAAAGAAATTATTCCCAGAACACATAATGTAAAAACTTTTCGTGTTACAAAACCAGATTCTTTTTCATTTGTTCCCGGTCAGGCAACAGATTTATCATTGAATGAAAAAGAATGGAAAGAAAATAAACATCCATTTACATTCACATGTTTGCCGGATGATGATTTCTTAGAATTCACAATAAAGCTGTATGATAATCCGCAAGGCTTAACCAATAAATTAAAAAGCATTAAGCCGGGCGCACAGTTTGAAATCAGTGAAGCCTGGGGCGCCATTGAATACAAAGGCGAAGGGGTTTTTATTGCAGGCGGAGCAGGTGTTACACCTTTTATTTCTATTTTCAGAGATCTGAAAAATCAAAATAAAATTGGTAAAAATGTTTTGATATTTTCTAACAAAGCAGAAGCTGATATTATTTTAAAAGATGAGTTTGAAACAATGCTGGGTAAAAATTTTATTAATGTTATTACTAATCAACCGGACACTGAATATTATAATAAACGCATCGATAAAACTTTTCTGCAAAAAGAAATTAAAGATTTTAATCAGCAGTTTTATGTATGCGGTCCTGATGAATTTACAAAAGTGATGCTCGATGATTTGAAAGAATTAGGCGTACATGCAAATGCACTTGTGTTTGAAAAATAGTTATTAATAGTTAGAAACTCTCCGTTCGTGTAAAAAATTGTTTTCTTTTTTTTCATTCAA
>DASZUY010000079.1:0-2127 GCA_035547495.1 Parafilimonas sp.
CAAGACCCAACTACTGATGATGACAAGTGGGTTTCTGTTATGCTGAAACCAGTGAAAGCTTTAAAGAAACCTGTATCGCTTGCAGAAATCAAAGCCAATAAAAAATTGCAAAACATGGCGCTGGTAAGAATCGGAAGGTTATCTGTTCAACCCGTAACAGATGAAGAATGGAATGAGATTTTGAAGATGAGTGAAACGAAGTAGTTGCCAGTTGCTGGTTTCAGGTTACCCTTTACAATTTATTTATTTTTTCATGGTTAGTTATTCACATTTATTAAAAATAGTTTTTTTATAATCGTAATATTACGATACGTTTGCATTATGGGAGCCGGCAAACATGATGAATTTTCTGTAAAGCATAACCGCATATCAAAATATGCAAAAGCTTTATCGCATCCGGCAAGAGTGGCTATACTAAACTTTCTTATTAAAAAGAATGCCTGTATGTGCGGCGATATTGTTGAAGAGTTACCACTATCACAAAGCACGGTATCACAGCATTTGAAAGAATTAAAAGAAGCAGGTTTGATAAAAGGCGACATAGATGGTGCAAAGGTTTGTTATTGCATTAATGAAAAAGAATGGAAAGAAGCAAAGGAATGGCTGAACCAGTTATTTGATTCTTATAAAGGCAATCGTTCAGGTTGCTGCTGATTTTTTTTAAGTAAATTCATCGTAATATTTCGATAAAAAAAATAAATAAAATGGAAAAGAATGTAAAAGAAATCGTAAAGCAGAAGTATGCAGAAATTGCTTTACAGGATAAAGAAACAAATCAAAGCTCATGCTGCGGCAGCGGCTGTTGCAGTACAGAAGTATATAACATTATGAGCGACGACTACACTGCGTTGCAAGGTTATAATCCGGATGCAGATTTGGGATTGGGTTGCGGATTGCCAACACAATTTGCAAAAATTAAAAAAGGAGATATTGTAATTGATTTGGGCAGTGGTGCAGGCAATGATGCGTTTATTGCACGCCACGAAACAGGCGAAACAGGAAAAGTAATTGGTATTGATTTTACTCCCGCCATGATTGAACGCGCAAGATTAAATGCTGAAGCAAGAAATTTTAATAACGTAGAATTCAGGTTAGGCGATATTGAAAATATGCCCGTTGCATCAAACGCAGCAGATGTAATTGTAAGCAATTGTGTACTCAATCTTGTTCCAAACAAAGATGGTGTATTTAAAGAAATTTACAGAACGCTAAAACCCGCTGGTCATTTTTCAATTTCTGATATTGTGTTGGAAGGTGAGTTGCCAAAACAAATAAAAGAAGCTGCTGAAATGTATGCAGGTTGTGTATCGGGCGCTATTCAAAAACAAGTATATATTGAATTGATTGAAGCAAATGGTTTTAAAAACATCAGTGTTCAAAAAGATAAACCGATTATTATACCCGATGATATTTTAAGTCAATATTTAACTGCAGAGGAAATAAAAAATTTTAAGCAATCGGCGACAGGTATCAGAAGCATTACTGTTTATGCAGAGAAGCCAATGAAAGAACAAAAAACATGTTGCGGACCTGAATGCTGTAATTAACAATCATAATTATAAACAACATTGTATGCATAAAATTTTGTTTGTCTGCATCCATAATTCGGCAAGAAGTCAGATGGCAGAAGCTTTTCTAAACCGTTATGGAAGTGAAAATTTTCAGGCTGAAAGCGCCGGTATAGAAAAGGGGAAATTAAATCCTTTTGTTGTTAAGGCGATGCAGGAAATGGGAATAGATATTAGTAAAAATCAAACCAAAGAAGTGTTTGATCTATTTAAACAGGGAAAATCATTCCATGCTGTTATAACTGTTTGCGAAAAGGAAGCTGCAGAACGTTGTCCGATTTTTCCAGGAATGATAAAAAGAATAGAATGGTCATTTGCTGATCCTTCGAAATTTACAGGTACAGACGAAGAGATACTTTTACAGGTTCGCAAAGTAAGAGATGAGATAAAGGAGAAGGTAGTGCAGTTTATAACTGAAGCAAGTAAACTTGATTACTGGATGCAAGATGAGCCTGAACTATTCAAATCTTAAAAGCTGCTTTCATCAATTTAAAATATTATGAACTGGGTAATTATAACTATAGTGATCGTTTTGGCAATACTATTGATTGTTATTCTG
>DASZUY010000080.1:0-15507 GCA_035547495.1 Parafilimonas sp.
CTATTCTCCAACAACATAACTTTATTCACGCACTTCGGAATTTCATTTTCATAATGGCTTACATAAATCAATGTTTTATTTGATTTATTGCATAAATCATCAACCAACGCAACAAAATCTTGCACCTGCGTATCATCCAAACCCTGGCAAGGTTCATCAAGAATTAATAAAGATGGATTTTTTACCAGTGCTCTTGCCAGTAATGCCAAACGTTGCTGGCTTGTTGAAAGCCTTGATAAACTGAATTGCGATTTTGCTGTAAGATTTAAAAAAGATAACCACTGCTGAACAGTTGAATGTTGTGCTTCATTCAGCTTTTTATAAACACCAATCGTATCAAAAAAACCTGATGCGATTGTATTATAGACAGAAATTGTTTTATCAAAATACCAATGTAATTCAGGTGATACAAAACCAATTTTTTTCTTGATGTCCCAAATGCTCTCGCCACTGCCACGCTTCTTATCAAACAAAAAAACTTTGTTGGCATAAGCCTGCGGATGATCACCTGTTATTAAACTTATTAATGTTGATTTGCCAGCGCCATTCACACCTTTCAACAACCATCTTTCACCACGATTGATTTGCCAGTTTATATTGGTTAAAATTTTCTTATCACCATAGGCAACTGAAACATTTTCCAATCGAACTGTAACATTAAATTCGTCTTTATTTTTTTGGGTTGGAATAGCTTTAGCTGTTAGCTGTTGGCTATTAGCTATTGGCAAGAAATTTTCACGTTCAACAAATCTTTTCAATTTTCCATTTTCTAACTCTGCAACATGTGTTATACATGATGGTGCATCTTCAATATCTGCAATAATAATTATGGTAGAGCTCGAAGACCTTTTATTGATAATGTCGCTTAAATTTTTACGACTGTTTACGTCTAAACCAATAAACGGCGAATCAAAAATGTAAATGTCTGCATCCTGCAAAAAAGCTTTTATTAATTGAAACCTTTTATGCTCACCGCTTGAAAGATGTAATAAAGAATCATGCTTGCGATGTGTAAGATTTAATTGATTTAATAAACTATCAATCTTATTTGTATCAGCGGAAATTTTCAGTAACTCACCGTTCACAGTTAAAGCATCATCGCTATCAAAGCTGTTGTAGCGTTGCTGGTAATAAAAATCATTCGTATTGGAAAGTGTTTTAAAATAATAGTGTTGATCAACTAAAACAATTTTGGGTTGTTGCATTCCAAATTCAACAACACCTTTATAAAAGATCTTATTGGTAATTGCTTTTGCTAAGGTTGTTTTGCCGCTGCCTGAAGTTCCGGTAATTAATAAATGTTCGCCTTTGTTCAACCCAAAAGAAACATCATTCAGCACAACATTATTCTGTTGCTGAACAATAATATTTTTTACTATGATCGATGTTTGAGCCATTATTAATTTTTGTTCTTCTCGAAATCTTCTATCTCAGTTTTCATGCTTAGCAAATAATCGATATCATCATAGCCATTCAACAAACATGTTTTTTTATATTGATTAATATCAAAGCTTTCCTGCTCGCCGGTTGCTGTTATTTTAATATATTGTTCTTCTAAATTGATCTCGATTTCTGTGTTAGGATTTTCTTTTATCGCTTTAAAAATCTTGCCCAAAAATTCATCACTCACCTGCACAGGCAACAAAAAATTATTAAGCGCATTGTTTTTAAAAATATCTGCGAAGAAGCTGCTTACCACTGCATCAAAACCATAATCTTTAATTGCCCATGCAGCATGTTCTCTTGATGAACCGCAACCAAAATTTTTACCGGCTACTAAAATTTTGCCCGTATAAATTTTATTATTTAACGCAAAATCTTTTACAGGTTTATGCTCATCATCATTTTCATATCGCCAGTCGCGAAACAAATTTTTACCAAAGCCTTCTCTTGTAGTTGCTTTTAAAAAACGTGCAGGAATGATCTGGTCTGTATCTATATTTTCCAATTCAATTGGCACAACCGCAGATTGAATTACTTTTCTTTCGCTCTGAAATTTTGCTGTACTTAATTGTTTCTTTTTTTCTTCTTCTATTGTTGTAATGATGCCCATGATTCAAAATTTTGAGATTATTTTTTGCCTCCGAAAACAACAAAATTGTAATACTGGTAAAAACAATTTGGTGCATTGAAACCTGCATCTTTTAACCATTGCAACTGGTCGTTCAACGGCGCCATAATATCTAACTGCACACGTTTAAAAGCGCTTTGTTTTTCATCATCCGTTAAAGCGCTTTGTAACACTTTTTGTCTCCAGTTATTCTTATATAACGTATCGATTTCTTCTGTTATTCCCTGAACCTGGTCAGCATTGATGAACCAACCATCTTGCTTTAATGCGCTATAAATTTTTTTAAAGAGCAATTGTTTTAACTCATGAACAAGATGATGAATGGCAAGACCTGAAACAACCAAATCATATTTATCTTTTTCAAACTCTGCTTCTGCAAAATCTGCAACGAGATATTTAAAGTTTGATTTACCGTTGAATCTTTCTTTTGCTTTATTCAACATATCACTTGAAAAATCAACCAATGTTATTGTTGCGTTTGGATATTTTTCATGAAAGAATGCACTCATTAAACCTGTGCCTGCACCAATGTCTAAAATGTTTTTTACGTCTTTAACCTGTTCAGAAAGTTCAAGCGGAATTGTATAAAAATCATCAAAGCAAGGAATTAAATGCCTGCGTTGCTGGTCATATTTTTCAGACACTGCATCGAAACTTTTTTTAATGGCGCTTGACATTGATTCTTCTTTTATTAATTATTGATTAGTTCTCTTACATCACAAACTTCACCTGTTATCGCCGCTGCTGCAGCCGTTAAAGGGCTTGCTAAAAACGTTCTCGCATTCGGTCCTTGTCTTCCTTCAAAATTTCTATTGCTTGTAGAAATACAATATTTACCTGCGGGAATTTTATCTTCATTCATGCCTAAACATGCAGAGCAACCTGGCTGGCGCAACATAAAACCTGCATCTTCAAAAATCTTGTTGATGCCTTCTTCAATCGCTTGTTTTTCTACCTGCTTGCTGCCAGGCACCACCCACACTTCAACATCTTTTGCTTTCTGTTTGCCTTTTACAAAACTTGCCACCATTCTTAAGTCTTCAATGCGTGCATTGGTGCAACTGCCGATGAAAACATAATCCACTTTTTTACCTTTCATTTTTGCACCGGGCTCGATGCCCATGTAGTGCAAACTTTTTTCATAAGAAGGTTTATCTTCTGGACTCACTTCCTTTAAATCAGGCACATGACCTGTAACACCAATGCCCATTCCCGGATTCGTTCCGTAGGTGATCATCGGTTCTATATCTTCTGCTTTAATGTTGAGTTCTGTATCAAACTTCGCATCATCATCGCTGTATAAAGTTTTCCAGTAAGCCAATGCTTCATCCCATGCTTCACCTTGCGGCGCAAATTTTCTTCCTTTTATGTAGTTGAAAGTTGTTTCGTCGGGAGCGATCATTCCGCAACGTGCACCCATTTCAATACTCATGTTGCAAATGGTCATGCGAGCTTCCATGCTTAGATTTCTGATGGCACTTCCTGCATATTCAACTGCATAACCTGTTGCGCCACTTGCAGAAATTTTTGAGATTATATATAAGATGATATCTTTTGAAACAACGCCTTTATTTAATTCGCCATCAACATTTATGCGCATGAGCTTTGGTTTGCTTTGCATTAAACATTGCGTTGCCAAAACCATTTCCACTTCACTTGTGCCGATACCAAATGCGATCGTTCCAAAAGCGCCGTGTGTTGATGTATGCGAATCACCACAAACGATCGTCATGCCCGGTTGTGTAACACCGAGTTCAGGACCGATAATATGAACAATGCCTTGATACGGATGACCTAATCCATATAATTCAATCCCAAATTTTTCACAGTTTTCAGTTAATGTACGAACCTGTATGCGCGAAAGTTCTTCGGCAATTGGCAAGTGCTGATTTAATGTGGGCACATTATGGTCTGCAGTTGCAACAACCTGTTGCGGACGAAAAACTTTTAAGCCTCTTTTTTCTAAACCTTTAAATGCCTGCGGACTTGTTACTTCATGAATAAAATGTTTATCGATATATAAAACAGAAGGTCCACCATCGATTGTTTTTACAATATGCTTATTCCAAATTTTTTCAAATAGAGTGAGAGGCATTTTTATTTATTTGAATATTCAGCACTCAACATTCAATACTCAATGTTCAGTGATAAAAAATTAAATATTTACTTCAGCAGGTTGATATTGCTTTGCAAGCTCATGCAAGTCTTCGTCTTTTACTTCTTTCTTTTTGTCGGCGACGACTAAGAATTGTTGATATAAAATATCGACATCATTACGTGTGAAGTTGTATCCGATTTTTTGAAAGCGATGTGCTAAAGCACTTCTTCCGCTTCTTGCAGTTAAAACAATTTTACTTCCATCTGCGCCGACATCTTCGGGCTTTATGATTTCATATGTTGAATTATCTTTTAAGAAACCATCCTGGTGAATACCGCTTGAATGTGCGAACGCATTGCTGCCAACAATCGCTTTGTTCGGCTGCACCGGCATGCGCATTGTTTCGCTAACCAACTTGCTCATTGGGTTCAGCAACTCTGTTTTGATATTTGTATAAAAGCCAAGATATGCATGTTGCTTCATCACCATCACCACTTCTTCTAATGAAGTATTGCCTGCACGTTCGCCAAGTCCGTTTATGGTACATTCAATTTGACCAGCACCTGCAATTACACCTGCGATTGAGTTTGCAGTTGCCAAACCAAGATCGTTATGACAATGACAAGAGATTGTTGCCTTATCAATATTAGGAACGTTGTTCACTAAGTAAGCAATTTTTTCTCCGTATTGATGCGGCAAGCAATAACCGGTTGTATCAGGAATATTCACAACCGTTGCGCCGGCTGCAATAACTGCTTCAATAACTCTTGCGAGATAATCATTATCTGTGCGACCTGCATCTTCAGCATAAAACTCAACATCATCCACCCAGCTCTTTGCCCACTTTACAGCCTGCACGGCACGCTCTAAAATTTCTTCACGTGTAGCTTTAAATTTTGCCTTGATGTGCGAATCACTCGTTCCAATTCCGGTATGTATGCGTGGACGTTTTGCATATTTCAACGCTTCGCCTGCAGCTTGAATATCTTTTTCAACAGCACGGCTCAATCCGCATACAGTTGCATGTTTAATAACTTTTGCAATTTGTTGAACTGATGAAAAATCGCCCGGACTTGAAATTGGAAATCCTGCTTCAATAATATCAACACCTAAATCTTCAAGCGCTAAAGCTAATTGTATCTTTTCTCTTGTGTTAAGTTTACAACCCGGCACCTGCTCACCATCTCTAAGAGTGGTATCAAAAATGTTAATTTTTTTATGTTGCGCAGACATACTTGAAAGACTGTGTAGTTTTAATTTGTATTGCTAAACAGCATATGGCTTTACACAGTCGTTAAAGTTACTAAAACAACTATAAGCTTCAAATCATTTTATATAGTTTTTTACGGTTGAAAGATTAGCTTATTTTTGTTAAAAGCATTAACTGGCAAGACTTTCAGCTAATTTTAATTACGATGCCTAACCGCAATTCAGACGAGTTATTTCAGTTGATACATTCATTAAATAAGACAGAAAAACGTTTATTTAAACTGTATGTAAAACGTATTTCAGGTAATGAAAATTTGAAGATCATTAAGCTGTTTGATGCGCTTGAGGCAATGCAGGAATATGATGAAGAAAAATTGCTGCGTAAAAATCGTTCTATACAAAAGCAGCAGCTTTCAAATATGAAGGCGCATTTGTATAAGCAAATACTTACAAGCGTTGCGCATCTTTCGGCCGATATAGAAATACAATTAAGCGAGCAATTAATATTTGCGCGCATGCTTTACAATAAAGGTTTGTATTTGCAGGCGCTGAAAATTTTGGATAAAGTAAAATCTTCTGCAAAAATTAATAATCAAAATACGTATCGTTTACAGGCTTTGATCTTTGAAAAAAAGATTGAATCGATGCATATAACGAGAAGTATTGAGGGTCGTTCGGGAAATTTATCGCATGAATCAAACGAAGTAAACAGGCATTTGTTTTTGCTCGGAAATCTTTCGGGTTTTGCATTGCAGTTATATGGCTGGTATATTCAGAACGGACATGCGAGAGACGAGAAAGACGAAAAAGCAATCAATGATTTTTTCTACAAAAATCTGCCGGTATGTGATGAGAATAAAATGGATTTTTATGAGCGACTTTATTATTACCAGGCCTATTGCTGGTATACATTTATTTTACAAGATCTGTTAGGTTACTATCGCTATTCACAAAAATGGGTTGATCTTTTTGAAGAAAATCCTTCAATGAAAAGTTTTGAATCCATTCAATATGTAAAAGGATTACATAATCTTCTTTCGGCGCATTTTGTTTTATTGAATTACCGCGGATTTGAAGAAGCGCTTCAACAGTTTCGCAAGTTTGCTTCATCTGAGGAAGGGCATAAAGATATCAATACAGAAATTCAAACTTTCATGTATTTGCAACTGGCGAAGCTGGACTTGCATTTTATGCAGGGAACTTTTACAAAAGGCTTATCGATGATAAGTTATGTTGAAGAAAAATTACAGGAATACAAACTACACATCGATACCCATCGTCTTCTTATTTTTTATTACAAGTTTGCTTGTTTGTATTTTGGAAGTGGTGATAATGAAAAAGCGATTGAGTATTTAAATCTTATCATCAATCGCAAACCAGATCTTAGAATAGATCTGCATTGTTATGCGCGTTTGCTGCATTTGATAGCACATTATGAAATGGGGAATTATAATCTTGTTGAATATTTAATAAAGTCGGTGTATCGATTTATGGCAAAAATGAAGAATCTGAATATTGTTGAAGAGGAAATATTTTCATTTTTAAAGAAATCGTTTTCATTGTCTCAGCATCAAATTATACCAGCCTTTAAATCTTTAAAGAATAAGCTGGAAACTTTGAAAGGTAATCCGCTCGCAACACGTTCATTTATGTATTTGGACATTATCGGGTGGCTCGAAAGTAAAATTTATAATGTGCCGGTTCAAAAGGTTATTCACGATAAATATCTCATATCTAAAAAGAACAGGATGCCTTTAAATCAACAGTTAGTTTAGACTTACTATAAAACTGTTGTTTTTCTGAACACCTTCATCAAATATATGTCTCAACCTGCTGCTGGCATTTACGGTTCGATGCTTTTCAAGGTCGAATATTTCGTTACATGTGGTAAATGTTTCAAAAGATTCAAGATAAGGGAACAACTCTTTTAAACATTCAATTTCACGCGTAATTGTTTTGTCGTCGTAGCTGTTTTTTCTAACTGTTATTATTAATTCTCTTTCCATAAAATATTTTTTGTTCGTTAATAACAGTATGACAATAATAATTCCGGTTTTATAAAAGCGAAATTTTCAGTTGAAATAAGTGTCACTGCCGCATTTTGGGAAATAAAAGTTACAAACCGGTAATAACAAACTCGGTTCTTCTGTTTAATGCTCTGCCTTGTTCTGTTGAGTTGTCTGCAATAGGCTGCGCTTCTCCAAATCCTTTCCACGTCATACGTTTTTCATCAATGCCTTTGCTGATTAAAAAATCAACAACTGCTTTAGAACGGCTTTCGGATAGCTTAATATTATCTGCATCAGTTCCTACATTATCCGTATATCCATTAATTTGAATTTTTATCGAAGGATTGTCATTCATTAGTTGGATTAATTTATTCAGCTCAATCATACTAACAGGTTCAAGTTGAAAAGAGTTGCTTGCAAACTGAATGTTTTTCATGCGAACCGTTGCATTTAACTCAACAGGTTGCAGCGCAATATTTTTTTCATAAGTACTGTCTGAAGCTTTATCTGCAAGATTGAAAACATCACTATAAAATAAATAACCTTTCCTGTTTACAGTGAAAGTGTAATTCTTGCCAACGGGCAATGTAATAAAATAAAAACCTGTTTCATCTGTTTGCACATTGCTTAAAACCTGCTGACTTGAATCGATACTTAACTCAACAGAACAAGGCAAACCTTTTTGTGTTTTTGCATCGGTTACATAACCTTTTACATACAATGTTTTTACAGGACGAACATCAGGCTTTAATGTGAATTTATACAAATCAAGATAACCTTTTGTATCCGCGCGATCGCTGGCATAATAAGCCGTAACACCATCTGCGGCTACAAATAAACTTCCTTCATTTTCTATTGTGTTGATTGGATAACCAAGGTTTTCAGGTTTGCTCCATTTTTTTGGTCCGGTTTTTTTAATCATATAAATATCTGTACCACCATAACCCGGTAATCCATTGGATGTATAATATAATGTTTGATTGTCTGCGTGAATAAACGGTGCGAGTTCATCACCTGCGGTATTTATATCAGGTCCCAGATTTTCTGCGGGCATCCATTTGCCGTTGATGCGATAACTAACGTACAAATCTTTTCCACCATAACCACCGGGACGATCGCTGCTGAAGTACAATGCGTTTTTATCAGGACTTAATGATGGCGAACTTTCCCAAAATTCTGTGTTGATGTTTGCGCCTAAATTTATTGGTTCGCTCCATCCGGTTGGCGTGTTGTATGAAATGTATAAATCAAAATTTCCAAAACCCTGACCGGAAAAATTGCCAGCAAACAAAAGCCAGTCGCCATCCTGCGAAATATTAATAGCGCCTTTTGATGGTTCATTATTTATATCACCATTAATTAGTTCTGCTTTTGAATATCCATTAGGAGTAAGCGTGCTTTTATAAAAATCTTCTCTTATATCTCCTGCATTTCTTCTTGTAAAAACAAATAAACTATCATCAATTGTAAAAGATGGATAATATTCCAATGCAGCTGAATTAATACTATCACCCAGGTTTATTGGCGCAAATTGATAATTCGCATTTGTGTGTGAAGCTGCATATTGAATTGCAAATTCATAACAGCTTTTCCAATGCATAGCATTGCTAATACTTTTATCGCTTAATTTTTCAATTGTAAGAAATTTATTTACTGCATTGAGCGCGTCAGAAAATCTTCCTAATCCTGCAAGGTTTTGAGCATAATACACTAGATAGTATTTTGTATAGATGCTATCCATACTAATTGCTTTTTCATAATTAGCAACACTGTTTGCATAATCTTTTAAATCTCCATACACACCACCAAGCGAAAGATAAGCATCAACAAAATTTGCATCATAGCTAATTGCTTTTTCTAACACAGGAATTACTTCACTGCGTTCACCATCTTGCAAAAGATTTAATGCTTTTGTATAGGTTTCCGAAGCTTTTTTATTTACTGCTTCCGGGTTATAAGTTTGCGATCGCAATTGGCAAAATAGTATCAGACTAAAAAATAACAGCAAATACTTCATGCAGTAAAATTGCAGATAAGAAATTTAAGTTATAACGTATAAAAGTTAAAATGCTTATGCGAAACAAAATGCAGTAAGTATTATTCAATTGTTTTAGAATTGAAGCTTTAATACACCATATGGATTTTTTGTTATTGCATCCTGATAGAACTGATTGTTGATTAGAGAATCTTCACCCGCGTTTAAATCAGTTACACGTAATAAAATAAATGGGTTTTCTGTTTTATTAGATACTGCTATAAGTTTTGCCCTGTTGAAACCATATTTTTTTCTACTCAAGCCACTAATTGTCCAGCCGGCATACTTTGCTGTATCTGCATCCACTAATAGATTGGTTCCTTTATAAACATCTGAAAAACTATAAACAAAATCTGTATTGCTTTTTTTAGAAATGCCCGGGTTAGTGTCTTTTGAATTAAAAGTGATAACAATATTGCTGTCTGCATTGCTGCTAAAATCCATTTCCAAAGTACCTGGTTGAGAAAAATCAGCTGCGGTAGCAATCATGTTCTTATTTGTAATTATTGTGGCTTCAGAAACTGCAAAGACTTTAGTTGAGTCACGTTCATTTTTGGTTTTAAAAGTTATTACATTTCCGTATCCTGTTCCTACGCTATTTGTAGCGTACGCGCGAACATAATAAGTCGTGTTGGCGGTTAATCCTTTAATTGTGCTCGTAAAATTACCGGAGCCGGTTCCATCGCTTGTAAAATTGTTTGAAATTGTAGGGTTAGTTGTTGTATCCCAACAAACGCCTTTTGCAGTTATTGCAGCTCCTTCATCAGAAATAATAATTCCTCCTGATTTTGCAGAAGTATCCGTTAATCCCGTAACGTCACTCGTCGTAAGTTGGGGCGCTGTGGCAACGTTGGGTTTAGTGATAAACGAAATTTCATTTCCATATGCAGTTCCCTCGCTATTGGTTGCATAAGCTCTTATATAATAAACCGTATTTTCGGTTAAACCGGTTAAATTACTTATAAAGCCACCTGCTCCCGTACTGTCTGTTGTTTTATTATTCATTATTGTGGGGTGATGTGCTGTGCTCCAGCATACTCCCCGTGCAGTGATAGTTGAATTGCCATCGGAGGAGATATAGCCACCACTTTCGGCGCTTGTAGCTGTTATATTGGTTAAACTGTCTGTTGTTAATGCAGGTAAAGTAATTGTGATGATAGCTGTATTGGTTTTTGAGCAACCCAAAACAAACATAAACGAAATCACAATTAAGATTATCAAAGAAAAAAATATTGGTCTTTTCATGTAAGTATGCCTGTCAGTTTCATGTAATTTATATGCAGTGTTAGGTTAATTGCGGGAGCGCGTAAAATTATATTATAATGTAACATTTAATAATAATTAAGTTGTTAATATAGTTTTCAACCTTAGGGTTAGTTTTTTTAAAACGATGTAATTTTTAATTAATTCTTGTTTCGCCGCGCAAATTTCATTAACTTTGCATTCCTATTTCTTAATACAAAATTTCATTTACGGAATGTTCTCTAACAGTTTGTTTGAAAAGTTGGATTTAAAGGAAGAAAAGAATTTACTTATTCAGGGTTTACCTTCCTCAATTGAAAAACAGTTTGCAAAGTTGTCTTACGCTAAAAACGTTACGCCCTTGTTAAAGGCAAGAAAGATTGATTTTGCACTAGTGTTTGCGGTAAATTATAATCAGTTGAGCTGTATTTTGAAAGAAGTTTTTACAGCCCTGGATGAAAAAAGTAAGTTATGGATAGCTTATCCAAAAATTACCAGTAAAATAGCCAGTGATTTAAACAGAGATTGCAGTTGGCAATTATTAAGTAACAGCGATTTTGAAGCTGTTGATCAGGTCGCACTAGATCATGTATGGACTGCTATGTTGTTTAAGAAGGCATCACCTGTAAATACTCCTGCTTTATTAAAAGTAAAATCTAAGTCTTTGCTTACGGAAGCGTAATGAATATTTTAAAATATTTAAGCCTTCGATAATTTCTATCGAAGGCTTTTTATTTAGTTCCCTTTATATGGCATGATTATTTCGCTTATGTATATAAATTATCTATATGGCGATTGACATAATCCGGCAGATAAGAAATTATCTTGGAAATACATCAGTTCCAAAGATTGACCCCAATACCCAGGAGCCAGCAAAAAAAGAAGCAGGAGCAAATAATGTAGAAAGTTCATCTATTCCTGTTGTTCTGGTTGGGTTGTATAAAAATACAAGGAATGAAGAAGATGCTGGTAAGCTAATACAACAAAGCAATAGCGAAATTGTAAATACTATATTTAAAGAACATACAGAACGGGTTACCAAAATCGTTAGCAATTATTCAAATGTTGACACAAACGCAGCAAGAAACGCAATGGAAAAAGTTGTTGGGGCAGTAAAAAAAGTTTTGCAAGAAAATTTAAAAGAAGTAAATGGCAATACGGTCATGGCTTTTTTTGCGGCGCAACGATCTAATATTTTAAAACATTTACCTGTTGAACTACACGCAGGCGAATTACTAAACGATCCTGCTATGGATGATAAAACCAATAAAATGGAAGGTCCTATGAGTGGTATGATGCATACCGTTGAAAAAATATTTTCTTCTTCAAAATAATTTTATGAAAGCAATTGGAATTGTATTAATTGTTATAGGTATTGTAATGATGGTGTTTAGAAGTTTTAACTTTACAAGCGAAAAGAAAGTTGCTGATATTGGTCCGTTAAAAATAAATAAAGAGGAAAACCATACGGTAAATTGGCCTTTATACGCCGGTATTGTGGTTACAGTAGCCGGTGTTGTTGTTTTAGTCGCAGGAAGTAAAAACAAGGCTTAATGTAGTCCCGACAGGAATCGAACCTGTATCTAAAGTTTAGGAAACTCCTATTCTATCCATTGAACTACGGGACCGTAGATTGTCACAAAAATAACGGCTATTTAGATCAGACGGTACAAAGCAATTTATTTTCAGAACCCATCTGCTTACAGGATTGGAGTTAATAAGCACAAATTCTGAGCATCAACAATCAAATCAACTATCTTCGCCGCTCTTAAAAATTGTGTATGAAATTTTATAATCTCATTATAAAATATCGTTTTTGGTTAAGTATTGTGGCTATTGTTGGTGCGGTTATTCTTAACGTTACAGGAACAGGTTTCTGGCCAACTTTTCCACTATATTTCGTGGGTTTAATTGGATTACTCAGTCATTTTTTTATAGGACCGATGCGATTGTTGCAGGAGCCAATGGAGCAGGGAAATATGGAGGAAGTGAATAAAATTTTAGACACTATCTGGTTTCCTAATTTGTTATACAAACCAATTCGTTCAACATACTATACCGTAAAAGGAAATGTTGCAATGATGAACCAGGATTTTGAAACAGCTGAAAAACATTTGAAGAAAAGTTCATCATTAGGAGCACCAATGCCTGAAGCCGAAGGTGCAAACAAATTACAGTTAGGCATGATGGCGATGCAGAAAGGTGATTTCAAAACTGCTGAAGGTTATGTGCGTGCAGCTATTCGCGCAGGTATTCCAGATAAAGAAAGCGAAGCCGTTGCCTATTTAAGCATGTGCCAGATATTTATGAATAAGCGTGAGTTTCGCGCAGCAAAAGATTTCTTCAGAAAAGCTAAAGCATGTAAGCCAACAACCAAACAAGTGGTTGATCAAATTAAAGAAATTGAAAAATATATTTCAAGAGTTCCGGGTTAGTCTACTTCTATAACTTTCGTTCTTGCACTTTCGCCGTTTTCATTTATTGCTTCTATCTGAAAATAGTAAGGTTTATCTCTTTCCATCGCGCTGAAATAATATTCGTTTGCATTGTATACCATAATGCTTGTATACAATTTATCAGGTGCAGTTCCTGTATAAATTACATAAGCATAAGCATCATTACTTAGTTGCCATTTCAACCATGAATTTCTGCGTTCGCTATCACCGCGCAATACAACAAAATTTTTAACGGTATCAGGTTTAGGGCCGTTTCCGTTTCCAAAAACACGCAAGCCGCTGATAGCAAATTTGCCATCAGCCATGTGAATGTTTTCAAGTTTGATGAAACGTGTTACAACAGGTTTCTCTAACTCAACATATTCATGCGGCACATCGGTCTTGTTATTACTCTTATCAACCAAAACTTTCCATGTTTTTCCATCTAAGGAAGAATACAATTTGTATTGATGATAAATGGTTGTGCTCTTGCCAAGAATATCAGCATCCTGGTCGGCATAATTTATTTGAATAGCTTTTACTGTATCAACGTCTCCTAAATCAGATTGAATCCACTCGCCTTTATTGGCAGTTTTTGCACACCAATAAGTTTTAATACTTTCATCCACTGCATTATTCGGTTCATAATTTCCAAATGTTGATGAGACCTGAACAGGTTTTTTATAATTCAGCAACATCCAGCCTGTGAAATTGCCTTTGATGTGGTCTTCATCTTTATGCGATGGTAAATAAGTTGGATAATCGCCGAATGCAGTATTGCAATACAAAATATCATCCTTATCGAAACCTGCAGGCCAAATTCCAATGCGGCGTTCAAAATTATTTTTTACGTTGATGATCATCGTACTTACATGCCACCAGTTGCCATACACATCCTGGTATGTTGCACCATGACCAGCACCTGTTGCAAATCCTCCGGGCTTAAATGAAAACGGATTATGCGATTGATACGTAAATGGACCAAGCGGTTTATCACCAACATAAACGCCATCACCATAACCACTGAATTCAGTTCCTGGCGCTCCATATTGCAAATAATATTTGTTGTGATATTTCGTCATCCAGCTTCCTTCAATAAATGGTTTTAAAAATGTGTTGTCATGATATTCGCCAAAACGCTCCCATCCATGAATTGTATCATTCAAATGCAACAAAGGCACACGCTCACCAATTGGTTGAAATGTTGTACGATTAATTTCCTGCCCGTAAGTTGGGTAAGTATTACTTGAACCGAAATAGATATAAAGCTTATCATCGCCATCTGCTAAAAATCCAGGATCCCATGCACCCACTTTAAAAGAATCAACAGCATATTTCCAGTCATCAAGTGTTGGATTTGTACTCATCCAAAGCGGAAATGCTTGCGTGTAAGTTGAACCAATAACAATCATAGTATCATGTAAAACAGCAACTGCCGGCGCACATAATTCATCATACACATTTGCATCAGGTTTTAAAAATTTTCGCGGAATAAATTTCCAGTGCAGCATATCTGTGCTCCACCAATAACCCCATTGATTCGTAGAGAATAAAAAATATTTATCCTTATATAAAACAATTACGGGATCTGCAGTTGCACGATGTCTGCCCTGTTCCGAAAAGTTTGGAATTGGTGTAAAACCGTAATCTATGTTTATTGGGTTGCAGTAAGTTTTTTGTTGTGCATGCAAATTTGCCGTTAAAAAAAATATTATAAACGCAAGAGCTAAAAATTTTAAAAGCTTATTCATAACTCAAATTCAATAGAACAAAATAAAACTATTTAAGCGTGAATAACTATTGTTTTACGCATATGGAGAAAGTACTATTTTGTATCAATTTTAGCTAATTATATTCCCAATTATTTTAGTATTTGTTTGATAATATAATTAGCTTTGCAACTCTACAAAATATAAAAATGAAAAACGATAAAGAAGCTGTAATTGGTTCAGAAAAACTAAAAGCGCTAAAATTAACGATTGAAAAGATAGATAAAGATTTTGGCAAAGGCAGTGTGATGATGATGAACGAGAAAGGCGAACGCTCAATGGAAGTTATTTCAACCGGTTCTATTGGTTTAGATATTGCACTGGGTGTTGGCGGCTTACCGCGTGGAAGAGTAATTGAAATTTACGGACCTGAATCGAGTGGCAAAACAACGATTGCAACACATGTAATTGCAGAAGCGCAAAAGAAGGGTGGCATTTGTGCGATAATAGATGCAGAGCATGCATTTGATAGTTCGTATGCGCAAAAACTTGGTGTTGATATTGACAATCTTCTAATCTCTCAACCTGATTATGGTGAACAGGCTTTGGAGATTGCTGACCGTTTAATTCTTTCCGGCGCATTAGATGTTGTGGTGATTGATTCAGTTGCAGCACTCGTACCCAAGGGTGAATTGGAAG
>DASZUY010000081.1:0-2175 GCA_035547495.1 Parafilimonas sp.
ATCATCAGAACAAGAATTACAAATCTTTCCGGCACATATCAAGGCTACAATGTTTCAACAGATAATATTGAAGCGGGCAGCGCATTGGGAAGAGGTTTAGATGATTACCCGATCACTTATTTAAAGGTTGGATATGCGCCTTACGTTTTTCATTTGCCACATTTTATGGGTCTTGATAAGAAAGGACATACTTTATTGCTTGGCAAAAATGGAAAGCCCGTTTCTGCAAACAGTAATAATGTCAAAAAATTTTATATTGATCCAAGTCCAAAATTTGAATATGGATTGGGCAACACTTTGCAATATGGCAATTGGAGTTTGGAAGTTTTTGCGCGTGGTGTTGTTGGTCAGAAGATCTTCAACAATACTTTATTAAACATTGAAAGTTTAAGCAGGCTGCCCGGCAATAATGTTACCGTTGAAACATTAACGAGTGGTATAAAGGATAAAAAGGTAATTATTTCTGATCGCGATTTGGAGAATGCATCTTATTTGCGGTTAGATAATATTTCTTTGTCTTATAATTTTCAGCATGTAAAATCATTACAAAGTTTGAGTGTATATATAACTGCAAATAATCTTTTTGTTATTACACCTTACCGCGGGCTTGATCCTGAACTGCAAACTGCCGATGATGATGCTGTTTCATACATTGATGCAACGTTCGGTGCAACGGGATTCTATCCTAAAACGCGTTCATTTTCTTTTGGTGTAAATGTTTCCTTTTAATTTTTGAATGATCAATTTTCATTTTATGAAAACAAAAAATATAAATACAAAACAATTCATCTATTCTTTTTTGATCATGATGATTGTTGCGGCTACATTTATTTTTTCTTCCTGCAGTAAATCACTTCAGAAAAAGATATACAGCGCTGCACCGGCGCAAAATTTTTGGCAAACACCAGAACAAATTGCCGCGGGTGTTGCGCCTGCTTACCAGGCACTCACACAAATTCCTGATGATGCTGTGCATGATATAAATGAAATTCCCGGTGGAGAAATTATTGCGCCAACACGTGGCTCCGACTGGAACGATAATGGAGAATGGAAACAATTGTGGGAACATACATGGACGCCAAATCTTGGCGTATTGAATGATGCGTGGAGTGAAATTTTTGTTGGTATAGGGCAATGCAATTTTATTTTAAGTACAGTAGATGCGCTGCAACAAAAACCTGCAAATATTGCAAGTATTGATGCAGAGTTAAAGGTGCTTCGCGATTATTTTTATTTTCTGATCATGGACTTGTACGGAAATGTGCCGTTGGTTACAGATTATAATACCGATCCAAATGCTGTTACAAACAGTTCAAGAAAAGATGTGTTTAATTTTCTTGAGAATGATCTGAAACAAAATGTTCCGTTATTAACGGAAACAAAAGATGCAAGTACTTATGGTCGCTTAACAAAATGGGCAGGCTATATGTTGCTTGCAAAATTATATTTGAATGCGGAGGTTTATACAGGAGAACAACACTATGCAGATTGCATTGCTGCCTGCGATAGCGTTATCAATTCAGGCAAGTATAGTTTGGGTGATTATTTCGCAAATTTTGCAGTGGATAATGAAGGTTCAACAGAAAATATTTTTGTGGTTCCTTTTGATAAGGTGCAGATATCGGGAAATTATTCAGAGCTTGAAACTTTACCTTATCAACTTGCAGATAAATATAGTTTAAACGGAACTCCGTGGAATGGATTCTGCAGCACATTCGAATATTACAATCAATTTGAGGATGCGGATGGAAGAAAGAAAATGTTTTTGGTCGGGCAGCAATATGATAATTCAGGCAATAAAATTATTGATCAGCAAACAGGATTGCCATTAAAAATCAGTCCTTATGTAAATGAGTTTTCAAGTGGTGCTGATACATTTCGATTTGCCGGTGTTCGAAACATAAAATATTTTCCGGAAGCGGGAACAGGTTACCAGGATCCAAATGGCGATTACATCCAGGGACAAAGTAATGACATGGTGTTGTTCCGGTATGCAGATGCAATACTGATGAAAGCTGAAGCAGAAGTAAGATTAAATTCCAATTTAAGTGATGCATTAAATTTAGTGAACCAGGTTCGCGAACGCGCATTTGGCAATGCAGATCATAACTGGAAAATGGCTGATCTTACTTTGCAAAATTTATTAGCAGAACGCCAACGGGAATTTGCATGGGA
>DASZUY010000082.1:0-3711 GCA_035547495.1 Parafilimonas sp.
AAGCGCTTTAAATTATTATTATGCAATTAATGGAAACTATGATAGTACGATAATTACCGCTAAAGAAATGCTCGCATTATCAAACAAATTACACTACCAGGAAGGCATTGCATACGCTTACCTCGGGATGGCATTTGCTTATAGCATTAAAAAAGACAGCGCCTTACAAACGCAATATTATAATAAGGCTGTTGTATTGTATAAAGCAACAAAAAATTTAGGGTTTATCATGAGTTGTTATGATAACATGGCAACAGTATTGCAACTACAAGGTAATTATGGCAAAGCAGTTGAAAACCGGTATGCATCTCAAAAAATAAGAGAGCAGACCGGTGATAAAAAAATGATTGCTGATGGGTATTATAATATTGCTACAGCCTATGAATATTCCGATTCGCGGGATAAACAGGCTACTGAAATATTGAAAAATGCAAATGCTGCTGTAAGATTATACAAAGAAATAAACGATAGAAAAGGCATTGGTTTATGTTACTCCGAAATAGGAGACGCTTATGTGTACCAGGGAGAATATACTAAAGGTCTTGAAAAGTTTATTGAGGCGCAGCAGGTTTTTAAAGATAGCAGTATGTCTGCTGACTTTGCCTCAACTTATGCAGCAATTGGTAATACCTTTATTATATTAGGAGATTCAGCCAACGAAAAACAAAACAAAATACTTGCAACATCTTATTACCAAAAGGCGAAAGAAAATGAACTTGCTGCCCTGAACGCTTTCCGTGGCTATCTTTATTTTCGTTCAGAAGCTTACGTTTGTTTTTATTCTCTTGGAAGAATAAACATGAAGTTGAAAAATCTCAGTGCTGCAAAAAAATACCTCGACAGCAGTTTAGCCATTTCAAAATCAATCAGCGATGCCGAAGGTACATACAGAGCTTATTATTTCTTATCACTGCTCGATAGCCTGCAAATGAATTATAAAGGTGCATATAAAAACTACAAGTTATATACGAGCTATCGTGACAGTGTTAACAATAAGGAAAACACCAAGAAAGCTGTACAAGCACAAATGCAATACGAGTTTGATAAAAAAGAAACTGCTGCAAAAGCAGCACAGGATAAAAAAGATGCAGAAGCAAAACGTCTAAAAAATGAACAATACTTTGCCATTGCTGCCCTGGGAATAATTGTATTAGCAGTTGTTGCAATTGCATTTATTCAATTTAAAAACAAAAAGCAAAAGCAGAGAGCAAATACCGTGTTGGAAAAAACACTAACAGATCTTAAATCAACACAGGCCCAACTTATACAAAGTGAAAAAATGGCTTCGCTTGGAGAACTTACTGCAGGTATTGCACATGAAATTCAAAACCCGTTGAATTTTGTGAATAATTTTTCTGAAGTAAATAAGGAACTGGTAGAAGAATTAAAAATTAAAAATGAACAATTAAAAATTGAAGATGATGATGTAAAAGATTTGCTGAATGATATAGAACAAAATCTTGAAAAAATTAATCATCACGGGAAGCGTGCAGATGCCATTGTAAAAAATATGCTGCAACATTCAAAGCAAACAAAAGGTGTAAAAGAACCAACAGACATTAATGCTTTGTGTGATGAATACATAAGATTGAGCTATCATGGCTTGCGGGGGAAAGACAAAAATTTTAATGCAGATATAAAAACAGATTTTGATGAGAGCATTGAAAAAATAAACATCATACCACAAGATATTGGAAGAGTATTATTGAATCTTTTTAATAATGCTTTTTATGCTGTAAATGAAAAACAAAAGCTAACAGCTAACGGCTATCAGCCTACTATTTCAGTTCAAACAAAAAGAATAAATGACAAAGTTGAAATTGTTGTAAGAGATAACGGCAACGGCATACCTCAAAGCATCATTGATAAAATATTTCAGCCGTTCTTCACCACAAAACCAACAGGGCAAGGAACAGGATTAGGTTTATCACTTTCTTATGATATCATCACCAAAGAACATAACGGAATAATAAAAGTAAATTCAAATGAAACTGATGGCAGCGAATTTATTATTCAATTGCCCGTCACTTAAATAATTAAATGAACCATTCAATTTCACCGAATGCTTGCGATTGTGAAATAGGTGTGGAAATTCCATAATGGTATAACCACTACGTGTTGTTTACAAAATTATCAAACTTCGATCTATGAAAATATTAGTGGTCGATGATGAAGCCGATGTTCAAACATTATTTCAACAACGTTTTAGAAGAGAAATAAGAAATGGTGAATTAAATCTTGTTTTTGCAACAAATGGATTTGATGCATCGGCTGCGCTTAACCAAAACGGGCAGGATATTCAGCTTGTTGTTTCAGACATAAACATGCCAAGCATGAGTGGCTTATATCTGTTGAAACAAATTAAAATGTTTGAAGGTTCTCCAACTCCTAATGTAGTAATGGTGACCGCTTATGGAGATGAAGAAAATCGTGAAAGATGTAAATATTTAGGAGCAGACGATTTCCTACCCAAGCCGCTTGACTTATAATCTTTCTTTGAACTAATTTATTTGCACCGATAGCAAATAAAAAAGCTGCAATTGCTGCAGCTTAAGCTGTAAAGCATTGAAGTGTTTTACTAAAACTTATATGCTATACTTAAAGTAATTGTTGTTCCAAAACTTCTTGACTGAACGAGCACATCAGGATAGTTCGCATCGTATTTTTTATTGTTATTTTCATCCCAGAAAACAACATCATTTTTATGCAATAGATCAGCGACAGACAACTCTGCAATACCATTGTTATGCAAAAAACTTTTGCTGATTTTTATATCAAGCTGCGGATGAATTTTCTCCCAATAATAATTCGATTCTTTACCTCCAATAAGTGATATCCTCGATCCAATAACATTATACAATGCCGAAAAATTAATACCTGTTTTTGGTTCGCTGTATTGCACCGAAGCGTTAATGATGTATGGCGACTGACCTGCTAATGGTCTGTTTACAGTATCACTGCCATTACCTTTTACATACGCAGTAGATTTTATGAGCGAAGCATTGCCATATAAGTACAAATTAGAAAGTGCGGACGTTATAAAATCAAGGTTCTTTCTTGCTTCCAACTCAACACCCAAGTCTTCTGATTGAGGAACATTTTGCCAGGTAATTGTTTTACTGTCCGCACCATCAATAATTATTTTTTGTTCTATCGCATTTTTAAATTTTTTATAAAAGCCGCTTACAGAATAAAACTGTGCGTTATTAAAATATTGCTCCCACCTCAATTCATAATTGTCAATTTTTGTTTCTGTAAGACTTGTACCGTAGTAAGTAGCATTTTGTATAAAATCATAAAACAAAGTGGATGCTAACTCTCTGTATAAAGGCCTTACCACGGTTCGGCTGTAACTTAATCTTATATTAGCTTTGGGTAAAAGAGAATAGATAACATTTGCGGAAGGTAACCAGTCATGAAAGGTTGAATCAACTTTAAGCTTTGAATTTACATCTTTAAAACTATGAACAACATTTGTATAATTCTCATTCCTTATACCATAAGATATCCTCAGGTTTCTTGTAACTTTATTATCCATCATGGCATAGTACGTCCTGTTGGTTTGTGTACCATAATAGAGATAATATTGTTTCGCACCAAAATCAGTTAACACAAAGCCATCTCTACTATTAAAATTTTTTTTATCAAAAATCTTTTGTGGAGGAAGTAATAAAAGTGATTGATCGATATTTCCACTCGTAGGCTGATCAA